>NZ_CAWPRC010000172.1:0-190630 GCF_963890165.1 Aliivibrio sp. SR45-2
TGACACGTTTTATTTAAGTAATAGCATAATGCTGAATAGACACTGCGGAGTGGTAGTTCAGTTGGTTAGAATACCGGCCTGTCACGCCGGGGGTCGCGGGTTCGAGTCCCGTCCACTCCGCCACTTATTTATAGACAGAGTTAAGTCTTTAAAATAACTATAGGGGTGTAGCTCCAACTGGCAGAGCAGCGGATTCCAAATCCGCGTGTTGGGAGTTCGAATCTCTCCACCCCTGCCATATTAAAAAAGGCTCATATCGAAAGATATGAGCCTTTTTGCTATTTGTAGTTTGAGGAAAGAGCAGTGGATTCCCCCGTCATAAGAACGCGCATGTTTGGAATTCTAATCTCTCCACCCTTGCCATATTAAAGAAGGCTCATATCGAAAGGTATGGGCTTTTTGCCATCTGTAGTTTAAGAAAAGACTCGCGGCTCCCTCCGCCATAAGACTATGTATGTCGGAGTTTGAAATTCTACTATTGTGTTTAATTAACTATTAATCAAATTCGTTGTATTTAGATATGATGGTTTCTAAGGTTACAAATTCTTGGTTTCCATGTCTTGTGTTCCAAGCACTAGATATTGTGATGTGCTTTGCCGAGGCCGAAATTATGCTATCAACGTTCCAGGTTAACATATATGCAACATCATTGATTGTGACTTCATTTGACGATGTAGCAATGGAATCATAAGTAATAGTTCCACCTGCTCCAGAGATTGAGCGACTACGAAATTTTTCTAATTGAGTTTCTGCACTATATAGAGCCTCAATACTCCTTGTCGCATGTTCAGATTTTAGCTCAATAAACGTTTGCAGCTTCAATAAGCCTAATGCACCAATACCAATAATGGTAAATGAAATCATTATTTCAAGAAGGCTAAATCCTTTTTGTCTATAGATCATTCCAAGATCCTTTTTGCCATGTAAAATTGTTGTATTCTTCTTTACGGGCAGATCTTTTATATTTAAATATAATTGAACCTCTGAGTAATGTTGAGGAGTTTGGGGTATCCAAAATTAACCCTCCCGTTGGAATAAAAGCCCCACGTTGAACATGAGAAATGAACTTTGTTTTACCAGTAATATGAGCCGCAGTATCTATATTTTTCCAATTATCTGTAAGGTCGATATTACCCTTTCCATCTACTGGAATGTCAATAAACATATGATAAATGGAACCATGAAAGGTACCTGAACCATCTAAAGCAACGACCCCACCTTCAATAACAAGGTTTCTAGATTCATTTGATAGAGTTGTTAATGAGGAGCCACCCTCAAGATTGCAATCACCAGTGACCCATACTTTATCTGATGTTTTAAATGCATCTGCAATGCGAACATCACAATCAGTTTTACTTCCTGTTATTTGCGTATACTTACTTTTTACTTCTGATAGTTTAGAACGAGGTTTTTGGAAAAATGCTTCAAAAGGATCGTAGTGTTCTTCTTTTATATAATCAGAAAGAAAATTATCAGAAGTAGCGGGATTATCAGTTTTAGAATTTTCTTGAATGTTTGATTGTGTTTCTGGGTGGCAGGTTCCTTTGTAGCCATCATAGGGACCATTTTCTTCAGGATTAAGTGTTTTCAATCCACCAAAACCAAAATTATAATCGATATATCCAGTGTATTTAATGGCCACACATTCATCTTTTTCATTAATTTTCTTACCTGTAACATCAGGATATATATCGATAGAACCATCTATAATCAAATTACCTCTAGCTTGTATCGCTCCGTTTCCATAAGTAATTTTTGGTATTATATTTTTCTTGATTAGATTTTTATTATTTAGTTCATAAGTTAATTGATAGTTAATTGTAGAATTTGCTGAAGATACTGGTTGAGCGTAAAGACGTTCTATTGGATTATTGATATTACACTGAGTATTCATATTACTATACTCAGTAGAAGTATTATTCTTTGATAACAGTGATGGATCTGTTTTACTTTCATTTATAAAGCTAAAAAGGCATTCAATGGCACCTTCTGCCTTCCAATTGCTTTGTTTAGCAATAACTTCATTTTGTGATCTTTTTATTTGATAGAAAGTACTTTTGTAAGTTCCTAGAGATAAAATTAAAGCAGCAAGGATTAGGAGTGATGTCATTATTAAAACAACAGCGCCATTTTGTTTCTCTATATTCATTATTGCCAATTCCTTTGTTTGACACTGAAACTTAAGTCTTTTTTCATTGTTGGTATATTTACTAGTTCAGTATCAAGTTGAATACCAATTATTGATGAGGTTGCAGAGCTTGTGATTAACGGTTTACGTAACACTGAAAAATTAGTTACTTGTATGTTTTGAGTATCAAAAAGTGAATAGCAATTACTAACCGTAGTTAGGCTTTTTATGTTTGTTATGAGTGTTTCTTCTTCACATACTTTTAATTTTTTATCGGAAGATGAGTATTTATATATTACATTTTGGTAAGTTTTTTGTGCTCCAGATAGTTTCTTGTGATACACAAAACCAATACTATTTGGTGTTATTTCTATAATATTTGTCGCAGCCGACAGCTTTACTGACTGTCCATCAGTGCCGTTGTATCCTGCTCTTTGGATATCGTCTTTTATAATTTGCATTGTACTCGTTAGGTTTTGAGCTAGTAGTAATTCTAGACCTCGGTTTTTTGCTACACGTTGCCCATTAATAAAAATAGATCCAACAAGACTAATTGCAATAACCCCAATAAATGAAGCGATCAGAAGCTCAATAAGTGAAGATCCATTTTGTTTGTATTTATGAGCAGGAATTATATCCATAGAGCTCTCCACTCGTATTGTCGTAACAAACTTTTATTCTTCCAGGTGGGTTAGACAGGATAATTTTTAATTTTTTGGTCATATCATTATTAGGATAGAAAATGAATGTGCCTCTGGCTGGTCTTCCTCTAATGCCTTCAAAATTGATCTTTTGGCTATCGTAGTTATGTTGCAAGGTTGTTTTATTAAAATTATTTCCACCCATGTAAGCGATTAAATTACCTGAGATGTTATCTGAATCTCTTAAAGCTAAATTCCATGAACCGGTTTTATTTTCTTCCGTTTTAGGAAATGAAATATGCACCCATAAGTTACTATTTCTTAGGACTGCTTCTGATTTAGCTTGAATTAAAAAACCGTTTAATTCTGTTGCTAAACGTTGCATTTTTACGCTGTTGTTTACTGTGTTGAAGTTTGGTGCAGCAACGGATAGAAGTATGGCCAAAACGGTGATTGTAATTAACAGCTCCAATAAGGTAAACCCGCGATTCATCTCTCAAATCCTTTTGTAAACTATTGATAAAGCATCAATAATTCTTGCTTAAATTATACCAAGTATGAAAAATAGAAAGATATTTAGAGAAGGATAAATAGAAATGATTCTAATAAATAAATGTAACTTATCTCGTGTTCATATAAGGGGTATGACACTGATCGAAATTATGATTGTAATTGCTATTATTGGTTTATTGTCAGCGATTGCTTATCCTGCGTATACAAACCATATATTAAAGGCGAACCGTATCGTTGCCTTAGCTGATATTGCGAAAATTCAATTAGAATTAGAAACGAAATATATAGCTAGTTATTCAGATATAGCTAGCTCTATCGTTAGCGGGGGAACTTGTTCTTTTTGTGAAACACAATCGGATAAATATACTCTGAGCTTAGAGGGGTTAACTGCTACAACTTATACGATTAAAGCTACTCCTATAAAGGTACAGATAAAGGATACATGCTCGGGGAAAACTTATACTGCGATTACTTTAAATCAATTTAATAAAAGTGAGCCTAAGGAATGCTGGTAAACTAAAGGTGGGAATTTATACCCACCTTAATGTTTATCAACCAACGAAAGGCAACATACCACCAGCGGCAATAAAGAAGCCAACCAAACCTACAATGGGAAGTTTAAGTACTTTAAGTAATGCAAAGCCAACAATAACCAATGCCATATCTACCCCTGAGCCAACGGCGCTTGTAAATACAGGGTCATACAGCGCTGCGATTAGTAACCCGACAACAGATGCATTAATTCCCGTAATTGCTCCTGCTAATGCTGGTTTTTGAGCTAGAACCTGCCAATGACTAAATACTCCAAGTACTAATAAAAATCCCGGTAAGAAAATAGCAATGGTTGCAACTAAAGCACCAAGAATTGGCTGTTCACTCCACAATTCATATCCTAAGAACGTTGCAAAGGTAAACATTGGACCGGGAACAGCCTGAGCTGCAGCATAACCCGTTAAAAAGCTATCCGTACTAATTTGGTCGCCAACGATATTTTGTAGTAATGGTAAGACTACATGACCGCCACCAAAGACTAAACTACCTGCTTGGAAGAAATCAGAAAAAAGAAGAAGTAATGGCGAATGATTAACGATAGCAGGTAAAGCAAAGAAACAAAGTGCAAAGATAATTAAGGGTAACCAGTTAATGCCTTTAGATTCTTTTTTAATCTCAGTCACCTTATCTGATTTTAGATAAATTCGACCTATAATAGCGGCAATTAACAGTGCAATTAATTGTGTGCTTATTGAAGGGAGTATTAATAATAAGGTTGCGGTCATAATACATAAAAGTATCGTGATTTTGTCCTTACAAAAACTCTTATACATTCCCATGATGGCATCAGCAACAACAACAACGGCTAATAATTTCAATCCATGAATGATGCCTTCAAAGATGTCATTACCAAAGAATGAATGGCTTATATTTGCTAATAACACCATGATAAGAATGGAAGGTAATGTGAAACCAATTGAAGCGAGTAGAGCGCCAAAGAGTCCTTTTCTGTGATAACCCAAAGCAAAGCCTACTTGGCTTGAACCTGGACCAGGTAAGAACTGGCTCAAGGCGATCAGTTGTGCGTATTCCTCTTCACTTATCCAACCTCGCTTTTGTACAAATTCATTGCGGAAGTAACCGATATGAGCGGCAGGTCCACCAAAGCTAACCCAGCCTAATAAAAAAAATCGCTTAAATATTTCAAACATAATCTACTCAACTTTTGACGTATCATCCAAATTCGGACATTCCATTTTGATGGGATAAAGATTACGAGTTACTATCCAATTATTCAAATCGATTAAATTACTATTAACTATGAATGAAATTAATTGGAAAGCGGTCGACTTAAATTTATTGGTGGTATTTAGAACATTGATGGAAACGAAAAGTGTCTCATTAGCTGCGGATAGATTATTTGTCGGACAATCAGCGATGAGCCATAGTCTTTCTCGTTTACGTGAGTTATTAAACGATCCTTTGTTCGAAAGGCAAGGGCATAAAATGATCCCTACCGCGAAGGCTATTCAACTTTATCCTATGATAGATAAAGTACTACAAACAATAACGGGGGATATTTTAAAGGCAGATACCTTTGAGGCGAGTGAGTTCTCTGGGACCTTTAAAATCGGAATGACAGATTATGCAGAATTACTTTTTGCAGCAGATATTTTTGATGCGATTCATCAATTAGCACCAAAAGCACAGTTATGTTTTACCACGGTAGATAAAGCGAATTACCAAGATAGGTTTGATAGCGAACCACTTGATTTAGTTATTGGTAGCATGAAACCAGAGCAAAAAGAGTTACAGTATCAAAAATTATATACAGAAAAGCACGTATGTATGTGGGATGGTAATCGACATCAATTTAAAACGCCGATAACGCTTGATGAATATATATCGTTACCTCATGCCTTAGTGAGTCCTGACGGTGCATTGAAAACAGGCGTAGATAGTAAATTAAAGGGATTAGGAGTGCATCGTTCAGTTAGCGTCGCTTCTAAGCACTTTTTAACCATCAGGCATCTCATGAAAAAAAGAGATTTAATCTGTGTTGTACCAGAATTAATGGCACAGCTGGATTTGTTCTCTGAGCAATTGGTCCACTCAGAGCCTCCAATTGAAGTTGGGGAATTTGATATTCAATTGATTTGGCAAACTCGTAACAAAGAAAATAAACGCTACCAATGGCTTAAAGAGTTGCTCATTCAAACCATTGAAAAAAGTGTTAGCGCTTACAAAAAATAATACAACGAGTTTTGTTTATCGTCCAAATGCATCTTTAATTTTTTCATCAGTATTGTATTGGCTTAATGCATAAACAGACCAAATAGCGGCAGGGATCCAGCCAATTAAAGTTAATTGTAAAATAAGGCAAATGACGCCACTAAATGGCCGACCGATAGTAAAAAACTGTAACCAAGGCAGTAATAAAGCAAGTAAGAGTCTCATGGTATTTCCTATGTGAATTTATTTTGTTGTTAGTCTTATTAATAAATGGGGTTGTCTTGTGTCTTTTTCAATAAAAATGGCCAGTAACAATAAAGTTACTGGCCACAAGAATACCGTTTCATCAATGAATAGAGCATGAATGCATACTCATATTATTAAGTGAGTATTAGTTGTTGCTGTGTAATTCGCTGTTCAGTTCAATTGCAGATTTATTAGTTAAACATTCGATTTGACCAGTGATAGAGTTACGACGGAACAGAAGATCTGTTTTGCCTGCAAGATCACGAGCTTTCGCGACTTCAACTTCTTTACCTTGGTTATCTAACATGCTTACTTTTGTGCCAGCAGTAACATATAGGCCAGATTCAATCGTACAACGATCACCCATTGGGAAACCAAGGCCTGCATTTGCGCCAAGTAGGCAGTTCTCACCGATAGAGATAACCATTTTACCGCCACCAGAAAGTGTACCCATGATAGAAGCACCACCGCCGATATCAGATCCATTACCCACAACAACACCGGCAGAAATACGACCTTCAACCATACTCACACCAGTAGTACCTGCGTTAAAGTTGATGAAGCCTTCATGCATTACTGTTGTACCTTCACCTACATGTGCGCCTAAACGAACACGAGAAGTATCGGCAATACGAATACCTGTAGGTACAACGTAATCCACCATTTTAGGAAATTTATCAACACAATCGACAGTCAGGGTGTCACCAGCTAGGCGAGCTTCTATTTGGCGATCGGCTAATTCAGGAAGATCGATAGGGCCTTGGTTCGTCCACGCGATATTGTGTAATAAACCAAAAATACCATCCAGTACAGTGCCGTGTGGCTTAACTAAACGATTAGAGATCAATTGAAGTTTCAAAAAGCCTTCAGCAACAGATTGAGATTGTTCATCAGTTGCTAAAACAACAAGAACAAGAGGCTGCTTTGATTGAACTGCCTTTTCTGCGAATGCCGCGTTTGGAACATCCCCGTTTGCTGCAAAAGCGTTAGCAAGTTCAGTGCAAACTTCAGATGTAATTTCAACCGCTTGATTGCCTTCCGTATAACCACTTGCTTTAGCAATAGCGTTAACTAATGATTCTGATGGGTTTAATACTGGGTGTGGGAAAAAAGCTTCAATAATTTTATTGTCGCGGTTTTTTGTCGCTGTACCAAAGGCAAGTGCAAAATGAGCCATGTAATGATTCTCCATTTTCATATCAATAATAGTAATTTATACCTATTTAAATCATTATCCGTTCATTCACATTGGTTCAATCAAATCATCGCTACGTTAGCTGTTTTATTACAAGATTGCGGTCATTAGGATGACTGATTATTAAAATCTCTATCTTGTTTTTAAGTGATTTACCTTATGTAATGAATTTGTCATTTAATTAATTCGATAGGTATTAAAAATAAATCTTACTTCACATCATAAAGATAGTTGCTGTGATATAGAAGAGTGAAATCAGAAAATTTTAATGAGAAAAGGGAATAGAGGTAAGAAAAGGGAATTTAAAGTGGTCGTGGAGAAAAGAAAATAGCGGATCATTAAGCCGCTATTTGTATTTTTATATATCGTATCTTTAGAATTAAGCGGCGTCAGACTCTTCGTCTTTGACGGCTTCAATCTTTGCTTTTTTAGGTACAGGTTTACGTTTTGCGCCCAAAGCTACTAAAACATCTTCTTTGTGCTTAGCCAGGTAAAGAGACAACTCTTCTTGTTTTCCTTCATCTTCAATTAAATTACTTTCATTCAGCAGAGTAAAAAGTTCATCTGCAACATCCAGCATTTTGTCATAAGCATCGGCTTCAGTTTTAGAGGTAAAAGTCATCTTCTCTTCTCCGTTGCGCTCAACTACATATTTGACGATAACAGCCATGGTCGTCTCTCCTATTAAATTAACTGGTGTTTTATACAGTAAATGAGGTTTTTTGTCCACTTGGAGGAGAGAAAGCGAGAGAGAGGTAACGCTAGGAGATAATCGACTGATTTTTTATGGCTAAAATGTAAAAAATTAAATGTAGGAAAATAGTTGAGTAATTTTATTTAAAGTTGTATTTTAAATGCAACTTTAAATAAAGGAGTGCTTAATGATGTCAGATTTTGAACTAAAACATAAAGCGACAACGAAAATGTCAGAGCGTATTGCTTATAAAATTACGCAGTGCTTAAAGTTTCTTTTAAATATTTTTTATGGTTCTCAATATGCAAAGCGTGCCGTTATTTTAGAAACGATTGCTGCGGTTCCTGGGATGGTTGCCGGCATGTTTAATCACCTAAAAGCATTACGTCGTATGAAAGATGATGAAGGGTGGATCCGCGAATTATTGAATGAAGCTGAAAACGAAAGAATGCATTTAATGATATTTTTAGATATTGCAAAACCTCGCTGGATAGAGCGCACGTTGGTTTTATTGGGCCAAGGTGTCTTTATGGTTGTTTATAGCTTTATTTATTTACTCTCATCAAAAGTGGCTCACCGAGTGGTCGGTTATTTTGAAGAAGAAGCTTGTAAAAGTTACACCGAATATTTAAGTAAAATTGATAATGGAGACGTGGAAAACGAAGCTGCACCACAAATAGCGATAGACTATTATCAATTACCAAATGACGCACTACTGCGTGATGTGATCTTAAAGATTCGTGATGATGAAGCAAAACATCGAGATCGTAATCATTCGTTTGCTGACGCTTATGAAAACCACGATCTTCCTGCTCACCAACGTTAGGTATCATTTTTATGGGGCTAGAAATAGCCTCATTAACGTTGAATAAAAGTCATAAAATACTGCAATAATGGCGTTTGATATTTTTCTTTATGAACCAATAACCAATAAGGGCGAGTCAATTTCTTTTCATAAGGAAGCTGAACTAACCGTCCATCATTAATCGAATTTTGAGCGGCTAATTGAGATAAACACGCGAGCCCCATATTTTCAGAGCAGCAATTAATAATGGCTTCGGTGGTGTGAAGCTGTAAGGACTCATGCCAATCATTTAAATTGGATGCAATATGATTAAGGAAATACTCCCGGCTACCAGATCCTTCCTCTCTTAATAACCAAGTTGAGTTTTCTAAGTCTTCTAATGTAATTATTTTCTGCATAGCTAACGGGTGAGAAGGGGCGCATACTATGTACATATCATCCTGTTGCCATTCAATCATGTTTAGCTTGGGATGATGTGCTTTCCCTTCAACTAAGCCAATATCGAGTTTGAATTCCAACAGTCGATTAATGATTTGAGCGGTATTTGAAATAAATAATTGTTGAATATCACAAGGGTGTTGTTGTTGGAATTTACTCAGTAAAACTGGTGCGATATGATTACCAATCGTATCACTGGCACCAATGTTTAATGAACCAGTCAACTGACTATCAGCAGTAAATTGATGCTCGATAGCTTCCGCTCGTTCTAGTAATTCATCCGCTAAAGGAAGGAGTTGGCGGCCTTCACTATTTAACACTAAGCGATTATTTACGCGATCAAATACTTTGTAACCCAAATTCTTTTCAAGTTCAGACAATGAAAGGCTCACCGCAGGTTTTGTAATAAACAGTCGCTCAGCCGCTTTGGTCATTGTTTTTTCTTGAGCAATTGCCGTAAATACATTGAGTTGTTTTAGTGAAATTCTCATGACAGGAAGTCCTAAATACTAATAGATTATCATCGTTAAGTTTATTTTAACGTAGTCTTTAATTTATTCAAATTTTATTAATGATTGACTGGTAGTAAACTGGCTTCATCGTTAAATAGTAAAGAGAACAATGTCATGCTTAATTACACAAAACAAAAAATAGCAGGCGCACCAACACCAATGGCAGGGTTAGCTCTTGGGATCGCCAGTTTAGGCTGGTGTTGGGAGAATGCTCTTCCTTTCCATGGATATGCTCAATGGATTTCAGCAGCAATAGCTTCCGTATTGTTACTTATTTTAGCTGTTAAATTTTTATTACACCCAGCAGTATTGTGGAGTGAGCTTGCACATCCTGTTGTCGGTAGTGTTGCCCCAACGTTTGCTATGGGGACGATGGTTGTATCAAGCAGTCTTGGGCATTTTTATCCAGCGGCTGGTGATGCTTTATGGCTTGCTGCAATTGCACTTCATCTTATTTTCTTAATCTCTTTTATTTATCATCGAGCAAAAGATTTTGAACTACACCACATGGTGCCAAGTTGGTTCGTTCCACCTGTTGGTTTAGTTGTGGCGGATGTTTCTTTTTCTGGTAACCCTGCCTTAGCACCAGTAGCGCATTGGATATTAATGTTTGGATTAATTATTTATGCCATCATGCTACCAATTATGATTTATCGTTTAATGTTTTGTAATGAAGTTCCTGACGCTGCAAAACCAACGATTGCAATTATGGCAGCACCAGCAAGCTTATCTTTAGCGGGCTATCTAACAGTAACTGCTTCACCATCGCCTGTGATTATTGCGCTTTTATTTGGGATTGCTGTATTAATGACAAGCGTAATTTACATGGCTTTCTTTAAATTAATGAGACTTCCATTTAGCCCAGGCTATGCAGCATTTACCTTCCCTATGGTTATTGGTGCAACGGCATTATTTAAAACGGCGAACTGGATGTTATCTCAAGGTGTCGTTGCTGATTATGTCTACCAAGTCAGAATGCTTGCCGTTGTTGAATTAGTGGTAGCA
This sequence comes from Aliivibrio sp. SR45-2, assembly GCF_963890165.1. NCBI lineage: Bacteria > Pseudomonadati > Pseudomonadota > Gammaproteobacteria > Vibrionales > Vibrionaceae > Aliivibrio > Aliivibrio sp. SR45-2. The sequence goes on from NZ_CAWPRC010000172.1 coordinate 10,902, forward strand.
ACCTGTGTTGTTAGTTATGTTGCTGTCCATTATCTAGCTCATTATCGTCCGATTACTCGAATGACAAATCGTTTAGCAAACCCTAAACACGCACACTAAACTCGTAATCTTTTTCTCTTAAAACACATCCAGTTACGTTAAGCTATAGAGACTTTCATTTCTTTATAAGCGAGCTGGGTGTGTTTACTGTTTATCATTCAAATCAACTTGATGTTCTTAAATCTCTTGTCGTTGAATTAATTCGTCTAAACCCTCTTGATAACCCATTTGAGCAAGAACAAATTCTCGTTCAAAGCCCGGGTATGTCGCAATGGCTTAAAATCGAACTCGCAAAAGAGTTAGGCATTGCCGCCAATCTTACTTTTCCACTTCCAGCTACTTTTATTTGGGACTTGTTTACTCAAGTTTTGGATGACGTGCCAAAGCGCAGTGCTTTTAATAAAGAAGCCATGACGTGGAAGATCGTGACATTATTACCAGAGTTATTAAAACAAGATGAATTTGCGCCACTGCAACGCTATTTAGAAAATGATGACAAACAACTGAAGTGCTACCAACTCGCTGCAAAAATTGCCGATATCTTTGACCAATATTTAGTATTCCGCCCAGAATGGGTCCAAAAATGGGAAGCCGGTGAAGAGGTTACTGAATTAGAAGGCGAACATCCTTGGCAGCCTATTTTATGGCAAGCGCTGTATGATCAAACCCTAGCACTGGGTCATTCTCCTTATCATCGTGCCAATATGTTCGAGCACTTTATTGAAACTCTAGAAAATTATTTGCAAACGGGAACCTTGCCAAAAGGCATGCCTAAGCGTTTATTTGTGGTGGGTATCACTTCATTACCTCCTCGTTATTTAGATGCGCTAGCGGCTCTTGGGCAACACATTGATGTGCATTTAATGTTTACCAATCCTTGTCGTTATTACTGGGGTGAAATTCGAGACAGAAAGTACCTCGCTCGTTTAGAGGCGCGTAATCGTCTGCAAGTAAAATGGTTAGATGATCACAGTGAGCAAATCGGTGATACGGAGCAATTAAAAGGATCGCTTGATGCAAATTTTGAAGATGAGCTGCACACTTCAGAAGTAGGTAATTCACTGCTTGCATCATGGGGGAAATTAGGTCGAGATAATCTTTGTCTATTATCAGAAATGGAAGCGCAAGAGATTGATGCTTTTGTTGATGTAAATAATGACAATCTCTTACATTCTATCCAATCTGATATTTTAAATTTAGAAGAACGCAGTCGTGATGATGTGCTTGATAACAGTGAGCACAAGCAACCAATCAGCGCTGATGATCGTTCGATTCTTTTGCATTCATGTCATAGCCCAATGCGTGAAGTAGAAGTATTGCATGATCAATTATTGGATATGTTTGCCAATGATCCAGAATTAAAACCTCGCGATATTATTGTGATGGTGGCAGATATCAATGTGTACAGTGCGGCGATCCAAGCCGTCTTTGGTAACGCAGCATTCGATCGCTACATTCCTTTTGCTATTTCCGATCAAAGTGCCGAGCAAGAAAATCCAGTGTTATTGGCCTTCATGAACTTAATGGCGTTACCTGAGAATCGTTGTGGTTTATCAGAGCTATTAAGTTTGTTGGAAGTTCCTGCGGTCATGTCACGTTTTAAATTTAATGCCGAGCAGTTTGAAATAGTAAAGCGATGGGCAGAAGAAACCGGTATTCGCTGGGGATTGGATAACAGCACCTCTGCGCATTTTGATCTTCCTGAACATAATCAAAATTCATGGTTATTTGGTATTCAGAGAATGTTGCTTGGTTATGCGATGGAGCAAGACGCGGGTTTATTTGAAGGCATGGCGAGTTACGAACAAGTGCAAGGCATGAATGCCGAAATAGCAGGTAACTTAGCGCACTTTATTGATCAGCTTTTGACTTATCAGATCACCCTAGGCCAAGCGCAAACAATTAATGCATGGCGCACCATTATTAACCAACTAATGGACGATTTTTTACTTGTCGAATTAGAAGGTGAGTTGGTCGTTAAAAGCATTCGAGATCAATTGCAAAAACTGGAAGAAAATTTAGAAGATGCGGGTTTTGAAGCGCCAATTTCAGCGGCAATTATTAATAATTATCTGAAAAACAATTTATCAGGTGGTAAAGCGAGTCAGCGTTTCTTAGCGGGACAAGTAAATTTCTGTACCTTAATGCCGATGCGTTCAATTCCATTTGATGTGGTCTGTTTACTTGGTATGACGGATGGGTCTTATCCGCGAACCATGCCAGTTGAAGGTTTCGATTTAATGCAGAAACGCATGAAACCGGGTGACCGTTCTCGTCGAGATGATGATAGATATCTGTTTTTAGAAGCACTGCAATCGGCGAATAAAGCGTTTTATCTCAGCTATATAGGTCGCTCTATTCGAGATAATACAGAAAAAGCCCCTTCTGTTTTGGTGAGTGAACTGCTTGAGTATTGTCAGCAAAGTTATTGTCTAGATGGCGATAGTGAGCTGAACCCTGAAGAGTCTGCTAAACACCTAGTTAAAAAATTAACAATAGAGCATCCATTAGTCCCATATAGCCAACAGAGTTTTGTGGGTGATAACACCAGTTATGCCAGTGAATGGCTACCAACCGCAAAACTGGAAGGAAAAGCTGCGCCAGAATTCCAAACTGAACCTTTAGTATTTTCACCCGAATCAAAAGAGCTTGAATTAACCGAACTACAACGCTTTTGGCGCTTGCCTGTAGCCTATTTCTTTAACCGTGGTTTAAAAGTATTTTTTGAAACGGTAGAGAGTCGAGTGGAAGATGATGAACCGTTTTCTATTGATGGCAGAACGGGTTACAGCATGAAATCAGAGTTGTTAGAGGAGTTATTGGCCTATGATGATCCTAACCAAGTATTGCAGTTAAGTCGTGAGTTTTATCAGCAACAAAAAGCGCAAGGAAAATTACCTATTGGTAGCTTTGGTGAGATCGCGGCAGATAAAGAAGTGAACACCGTAAAAGAGTTAGTGGCCCATATTCAACCATTAACAACATCACCATTAGAGGATCAAGAAGTGCGTTTACGCTTTACTTTTCCTCATGGTGAAATGGAATTGCAAGGTTGGCTAAAACAGCGTTATCAAGCGGGAATGCTGCGTTATCGTGGGGGTAAAATTCGTTCTCATGAAGTTTTAGCAACGTGGATTGATCACCTTTGTTTGTGTGCGATGAAGCAACAACAGTTTACTCACCTGTTTGGCACCGATGCGATTTATCATTTTGAGCCAATCGAAACAGAAAAAGCGTATCAACATTTAGAAGTGATATTAAGTCTTTATATTTCTGGTAACTGTGCGCCATTGCCTTATTTACCAAAAGCCGCGTTGGCCGGACTAGAAGCACACATTGATAAAAAAGGTGTGTGGAATGACGATGAAGAAACTCATGAAAAAGCATTGAAAAAAATGGCTGATGAATACAGTGGAACTCGTTACGCGGGTGAAAACAGCAATGATTATGTCATGCGTATGTGGCCTGAGTGGAGTGACGAATTAGGTCAGATTATTTTTGATAACGCGAAAAACGTATTACATGATGCCTTGTTACACAGTGAGAAAGAAAAGCGGTAATTTAAAACAAAGCAATGCTTAAGAAATAAGGTATTGAAGAAGAAGCACGGAAGAAAAGAGTAGGGTGGCCGCCAGTAAATCATTTTTAGTGTAGGGCGTTCGCTGTACGGCCACAGGTCAGAGGTTGACCGAATCCTTTAATACAAATGCACATTTAATGAGCTCTTTGTAAGTGCGCTGAGTGTAACAAAGCATAAAAAGTGAACCGTGAGAAAGATCTCACATTGGTCGCTTTATTAATTTTATTATCGTTGTTCCTAATGAACTTCGATATGGGTCACACAAATAGTCTGTAAAAACAGAGTGTTGATGATAAATAAAAATGGTGATGTTCGATGACGACAATCGCAGCTCCAAATCAATTGAATGCAATGACGTTTCCTTTACATGGGACACGTTTAATTGAAGCTTCCGCAGGTACAGGTAAAACCTTTACCATTGCCAGTTTATATCTACGTTTACTATTAGGGCATGGTGATGAGAACAGTCGCCATAGTGAAGAATTAACCGTAGATAAAATACTGGTAGTGACTTTTACGGAAGCGGCAACCGCAGAATTAAGAGAACGTATTCGAACTAAGATCCATGATGCTCGTTTAGCGTTTGCTCGTGCTGTGCATAAAAGTGATTATGAGAGTGGCGATCCCGTTATTGACCCGTTATTAGCGGCTATTTCTGATCATAAGTCGGCAGCACACATATTATTGAATGCTGAACGCAGTATGGATGAAGCCTCAATCTTTACTATTCATGGCTTTTGTCAGCGTATGCTAACCCAAAATGCATTTGAATCTGGCGCTCAGTTTGAAAGTGAATTTGTTACCGACCAAGCCAAATTAATGCATCAAGTGGCCGCAGATTTTTGGCGTCGTAGTTTTTATCATCTGCCAAAAATGGTGGCTGAAAGTGTTTATGATTGCTGGCCAAGCCCTTCTGCATTATTAGGTGATATGGGCAATAGTCTTACTGGTGTCCCAAAGCATTTAACGGTTGAGCCATTAGAAAACTCACTAGAAGAGTTCTGTCAGCAGGGCATTGCTCGTATTGATGAATTAAAAAAACAATGGTCAGAGCATTGTGCCGATTTTGAAGCCTTAATTTCAGGCTCAGGTGTTGATAAACGTAGTTACACTAAAAAGAATTTACCAAATTGGTTAGAGCAAGTGTCAGTATGGGCAAGTAACCCAACGACTTCGCTGCAAATTCATGACAAATTAGAAAAGTTTTCTCAATCGTTATTAATTGATAAAACCAAAAAAGGTGAAGCGCCAGAACACGCGGTATTTAAACTCATTGATGAATTTTTAGCGCAGCCATTAGAAATAAAACAGCCATTGTTATCTTTAGCTATTCATCGCTGTCGAGAAACCTTACAGCAAGCAAAAGAACAGAAGAATTGGTTATCGTTTGATGATTTGTTAAGTCAGTTATCTGAAGCAACAGAAAATCAAGAGAACGCCTTATTACTAGAAAAAATTCGAGAGCAATACCCAGTCGCTCTGATCGATGAATTCCAAGATACCGATCCACTTCAATATTCTATTTTTAATACCATCTATCAAGATCAATCACAGTGTGGTTTGTTCATGATTGGCGATCCAAAGCAGGCTATTTATGCTTTCCGTGGCGCAGATATATTTACGTATATTCAGGCTCGTCGCCAAGTGGCGGATCACTACACTCTTGATACTAACTGGCGATCAACTGCCGATATGGTGTCGTCAGTAAATCGTATTTTTGAGCATGGTAAACAACCGTTTTTATACGATGATGATATTCCGTTTTATCCGGTGAAATATAACCCAAAAAATGCAGAGCAGAAATCGTGGTCGTTAGAGAATCAAACTCAGCCAGCAATGACGTTTTGGTTACAAGAAAGCAAAGATGGTAACCCGATAAACAAAGGCAATTACCAACGAGTAATGGCGGAATCGACGGCGGCGCAAATTCAAACCATTTTGACCGGTTCTCAACAAGGGTCTGCACATCTACAAAATGGAGAGAAAAAAGAAGCGATTAAAGCTGGGAATATTGCCGTACTGGTTCGTACTGGTAAAGAAGGGAAATTGGTTCGTGAAGCGTTATCAAAACAGGGTATCGCCAGTGTTTATTTGTCGAACCGAGACAGTGTGTTTTCTTCGCCATTAGCCAAAGATATTTTACGTTTATTGCAGGCTGCAATGACGCCAACGGATGCACGAGCGGTTCGTTCTGCATTAGCCTCGTCTTTGTTTGCTTATACGGCGGATCAACTGCATCAATTTAATGTGGATGAAATGCAGTGGGAATTAGCCGTTAATGAGTTCCGTGCCTACCGTAAGCATTGGTTACAACGTGGCATCATGCCTATGTTGCATCAAATTATTACTCAACAAGGTATTTCAGAGCGTTTACTGGCTGAAAATGGCGGTGAACGTCACTTAACCGATTTATTGCATATTGGTGAATTATTACAACAAACAAGCCAAACCCTCGACAGTGATTATGGATTGTTGCGTTGGTTATCTGATGCGATTTCCGAACCTAATGGCGATGCTGAAGAGCAAACGGTACGTTTAGAATCTGAGCGTAACTTGGTGCAAATCGTGACGATTCATAAATCAAAAGGTTTGGAATATGACTTGGTATTTTTACCGTTTGTTTGCTCATATCGTGCGATAGATAAAAAAGGCGAAGTCAGTTTTTATGACGAAGATAATCGTTACGCGGTGTTGGATTTATTAAAAGAAGATGATTCCGTTGAGAAGGCAGAAAAAGAACGTTTAGCCGAAGACTTACGTTTGATTTATGTAGCCCTGACTCGTGCGGTTTACGCTTGTTATATTGGTATGGCACCTATCGGTAAAGGCACATCGAAAAAACCACCAACGGGTGTACACCTTTCTGGTTTAGGGTATTTGATCCAACAAGCGGATGAATGTGATATTGCTGAGCTTCAAGCGTGTCTTGAAAAATTAATAGCAGGCAATTCGCCTATGGTGATCCAGTCACCTCAAACCTTAAGTGATGTGCTTTATAAAGAGACAGAAGACAACTCGTTAGCATTAACAGCCAATAAATTGAATCAGCCTGTGAAAAGTAATTGGTGGATGACCAGTTATTCGGGTTTGGTGAAACAAGGTAACGATCATAACGATTCGTCATTAGAATTGATTAATTTGGATGTGGATTCCGCTGAAGATAAAGACGACAAAGAATTGGATTTAGAGCCAGAACGCACTATTTTTACTTTCCCTCGCGGTGCGAGAGCGGGTACGTTTTTACACTCGTTATTTGAAGAGGTTGAATTTACTCAACCCATCATCAGTGAAGAAAATACACAAATCATCATTAAGTTGTTAGAAAAAGAAAACTACGATGTGGAATGGTTAGACGTCGTTCAAAGCATGATGCAACGCGTGCTCGATTGTCCGTTGGATGGTCACGATTTACGATTGGCAACCAAAGGCCCAACTCAACGTTTGGTTGAAATGGAGTTTTTATTGCCGATAACGCTATTGAACTCAAGTTTGGTCAATAAAACTATCGCTAAACATGATGAAGTCTCTGCACGTGCGGGTGAGTTAGGCTTTTCTACCGTGAGTGGAATGTTGAAAGGCTTTATCGATTTAGTGTTTGAGCATGAAGGAAAATATTACGTTCTCGATTGGAAATCTAACCATTTAGGCGACTCTTCAGAATGCTACGGCGGTGACGCTTTAATTGAAGCAATGCGAGATCATCGTTATGACTTCCAATATCAGCTGTATGCTTTAGCGCTTCATCGATTCTTGAAAAGCCGGATTGCCGATTATAATTACGACACTCATTTTGGTGGTGCGTATTATATTTTCTTGCGTGGTATTGAAGAAAGTCATGAGGGGCATGATAGCAATTCAAATGGGGTCTTTTATTCAAAACCAAGTGAAGTGTTATTAGAAGAATTAGAGAAATTGGTAGATGGAGAAAAAGTCGATGCTTAAGCAATTACAACACTTAATGGCTCATGGTGTGCTTCGCCCATTGGATCTTCAATTTGCTAAGTTTTTAGGCCAACAGGAAAAGAACAGCGATAAAAACTTAATCATGTTGCTCGCCGCAATGACTAGCCATGAGTTAGGTAAAGGCCACGTGTGTATTGATATCGAGCAAGTAGAGCAAGGTGATTTGTTTACGTTGCCCGCAAAATATCGTGATGCATTGTTAGCGTTAGTACCAGAGAAAAACCAGTGGATTAGTGAATTATCAGCGGCATCGACGGTATCTAATGGCACGGAAGCAACGCCACTAGCCTTTGATGGAACTCGTTTGTATTTACAACGTTATTGGTCGTTTGAGCAGCGTGTTGCCAACCGTATCACTAAAGCGGCGCAAAGTGTGGCGGTAAATGCTCAGTTATCGAATACATTGGATGAGCTATTTGCTCGCCAATACCATTTTTTATTCAGTGGGCTTAAAAAATTAGAGAATAATAATCAAGTATCTCGTCAGCAATTAGTGTGCGATATGCTCGATGTTGTGGGATCTAGTTCTAGTGAGTTAGATTGGCAAGCGATTGATGCGGTTTTACTCGCAGCCACTAAGTCTTCAGAATTAGATCCGCTGGATAACTTAATCCCAACTAAGCACTGTGTGAATTGGCAGAAAGTTGCGGCAGCGGTAGCGTTAACTCGTCGATTCTCTGTGATCTCTGGTGGCCCAGGAACGGGTAAAACAACCACGGTTACTAAGCTTTTGGCTTCCCTAGTGACTCAAGCTCAGCAAGATAATAAAAGTATCGCAATTAAGTTAGTGGCTCCAACGGGTAAAGCCGCAGCGCGTTTGACTGAATCCATTGGTCAAGCGGTGCAATCTATTGGTTTAGCACCAGAAGTAAAAGAAGCGATCCCGACAGACGCAAGTACGCTGCATCGCTTGCTTGGTTATATTCCAAACCAAGTGGATTTTCGTCATAACAAAAGCAATCCGTTACACCTTGATGTATTGGTGGTGGATGAAGCCTCGATGGTCGATTTACCTATGATGGCCCGACTACTCGATGCGGTACCAGAACACGCGCGTGTTATTTTATTGGGTGATAAAGATCAGCTAGCCTCGGTTGAAGCGGGAGCGGTGTTAGGTGATATCTGTCAGTTTACTAAAATGGGTTACAGCCAGAATCAAGCACAACAATTATCTCAATTAACAGGCTATGCTTTGCCTGTGCAATCGCACAATAACGCGGTAGCCGATAGCTTGTGTATGCTGCAAAAGAGTTACCGTTTTGATGCGCGTTCAGGTATTGGACAACTTGCCAAAGCCATTAATGAAGGCAGCAAATTTAAAGTAGAAGCGGTATGGGCCAAAGGATTTTCTGATATTCGGTTTCATGATTTAAGTAATGACAGCTATAACGCAATGATCACCATGATGGTAAATGGCTATCGCAGTTATTTAGGCCATATCCATGCGGGCGATAAACCAGAAGTGGCACTAAAAGCCTTTAGCCATATTCAATTATTGTGTGCAATGCGCGAAGGCGACTTTGGGGTTGTAGGACTTAATCAACGAATTGAAAAAGGATTAAGAAAATCTGATTTGATTCCTCATGGTGATGAAGTGTGGTATTCAGGCCGTCCTGTGATGGTTACTCAAAATGATTATGGTGTAGGTCTTTATAATGGTGATATTGGTATTGCGATGCCAGATCCTGTTGATCAACGTTTACGTGTTTATTTTGATATGCCGGATGGTTCGATTCGTGGTGTGCTACCAAGCCAGTTACCTGAGCATGAAACCGTGTATGCGATGACGATTCACAAATCTCAAGGGTCTGAGTTTGAGCATACCGTATTAGCTTTACCTGCTGAGTTCAGCCCAATCTTAACGCGAGAGTTGATTTACACTGGCGTCACACGAGCTAAGAAAAAACTCGATCTGTTTGCCACAGAGAAAGTGGTGGCGCGAGGTGTAATGATTAAAACTCAGAGAAACAGTGGATTAGCAGCATTGATGAGTTAGAACAATAACAGTGGCTAGTAAAGAAAATAGTAGCCACTGTATTATTTCATATACGTAATAGTGATTTTCGTCAGCACCTCTAGTAAATATGAAACAAATGCTTATAATTACGCCTCTAAAATTCGGAAGGAGTGCCGGATCTTTTTTTCTACCAATATGTTCAATTAGATGATTGATAGAGTTGGTATTAATATGGCTGTTCCGTTATATGTTTAAATTACTTGTTTCAATGCCACCAGCAATGGCGCTTATTATTGCTATTATTTCCGAAGTGATAGCGACCTCTTTTATTCCTAAAACAGAGCAATTCACTAAGCTAACCCCGAGTATTATTGTTGCTGTGGGTTATGCTATCGCCTTCTTTTTACTTTCAATAACCGTAAAAAGCATGCCTGTAGGTATTGTTTATGCGATATGGAGTGGGGCTGGGATTGTTTTAGTAGCAGGTATTGGATATTTTGCTTATGGGCAAAAACTGGATTTACCAGCATTAGCCGGAATCGCTCTGATTTTATCTGGTGTACTGGTTGTTAATTTGTTTTCTAATACTGCTAGTCACTAAAGAGAACAAAGACGATTATTAAAAAGCCGCAAAGGGATAATTCCGTTGCGGCTTTTTTCGTTTACAGTTCTTTTAACACTAAGATCTTTGATTTACGTTGGTAGTTATACAATTTTTGTTTTGTCATCGGTAATTGCGAGACATCAACTTCAACAAACCCTTGCTCTCTAAACCAATGCAGGCTGCGAGTGGTAAGAACAAACAGTTGTGATAATTTAAATTGCTTGGCTTTAAAGCGTAAGCTATTGAGTAATGTGACTCCGCGATCTCCGTCTCGATAATCAGGGTGAACCGCAACGCAGCCCATTTCAGCCATGCCATCTTCAGGAAAAGGATAAAGAGCGGCGCAAGCAATCACTAATCCGTCTTTTTCAATGATGGTAAATTGAGCGACTTCTTGTTCTAGTTGTTCTCGAGATCGACGTACTAAAATACCTTCTTCTTCTAATGGATGAATTAAATCCATAATACCGCCAATGTCATCAATTTCAGCATCACGAATTTGTTCAGAACTGGCCATTACAACTTGAGTACCAATACCATCAAAAGAAAATAATTCTTGAATTAATGCCCCATCTTCTTTGTAACTAATTAAATGGCTACGAGGAACGCCGGCCTTACATGCAGTGATTGAGCCTTTTAAGAATCGAGTTGTCCCTGTTGAATTGCCATCATCGGGAGAAACGGTTTCTTCTAATCGCTTAAGAATGGCCTCTGCTTCACTAGGAAATAGCTCGGCTAAAATTTGTCCATTTTCATTTAGAACCCCTTGCTCTGAACAAAAGCCAATTAATTTATCTGCATTTAATCGAATCGCTAATTGAGTAGCAACGTCTTCGGAAAGTAAATTAAAACACTCACCAGTGACTGAGCTTGCAACAGGGCCAAGCAGAACAATTGATTGCTGATCGAGCATACGATTAATACCATTAGTATCAATACGACGAACTCGTCCGCTATGGCAATAATCAATGCCATCATCAACGCCAAGAGGTTGAGCAATAATAAAGTTACCACTGATGACATTAATTTGTGCGCCAGCCATTGGGGTGTTGTTTAAACTCATAGAGAGGCGGGCGGTAATATCGAGTTGTAGTTGGCCTGCAATTTGTTTAACTAATTCAAGAGTTTGCTCATCGGTGACTCGGATCCCTTTGTGAAAAGGCGCATGATGACCATTTGTTTTGAGTTGGGATCGCATTTGAGGTCGAGTGCCGTAAACAATAACAATCCGTAACCCAAGAGAGTTTAGGAGAGCAATATCATTAACGATATTTGCAAAGTTTTGGTCAGCAATGGCTTCACCTCCAAGCATAATCACCACGGTTTTATCACGGTGAGCATTCACATAAGGTGCCGATTGGCGAAAGCCTTTAACTAAAGCAGTACTACGAAACTTCACACTATTCATCCATGAGTAATTAGTTATGCATTTATATTGACTAAGTATTTAACTATATACAAGTGTTTAGTGCAAGGTCACATAAGTTTTTCTTAATATTTCTACAGATTGCCGATAAGATTAATAACATAATAGTTTTTAGTAGGCGCCATGATGAGTCAGACTCAACAAAAAGAGTTAAAGAAGAGAAAAATTCGTTTATTAGTATTAATGAGTTTTTTTGCCGTTGGTTTAGTATCTGCTGTGATCGCTGCGATGTTTCGTGTTGGATTTTTTGCTCAAATGCCCGTTTCTCAATTGTACGGTAATTGGGTTGAGTTAGGGGTTCCTACTTATGTTCAGGACAGTTTTACGGTGAATTCGAGTGGTGTTTATACTCACGGCCGTTTAATTAATACAAAGTTTGATTTCGATGGGAAGACATTAACTTATATGCACGGTGAAACAGAGTATGTTTACCTTGTAGAAGACAATGATGGTGCTGAATTACTGCGAATGAAACCAACGCATTACAAGTCGAGTTTTCGTAAACAATAATAATAATTTTCTTTCTAAGTAAGTGTCACTACCTGAGCTTACTTAGAATTTAACCTCTGATTTTGTGTCAATTTTTGTCAAAATTCTCCTTTTCTTACATTTATTCCATTCTAGGTAATTGCTCTCTTTCTATTTGTTTGTCATTCTTGCCGCACTATTTAATAAGTAAGGTCTTATTGTGCTTCGTAAACTTCCTTTTGTTTGTATTCTTCTTGCTTTAGCCGGTTGTGCTGATCAACCGACTGATCGTGCTCAGCAGTATTTGGATGGCAGTTTTAGCAGTAACTTAAATGAAGTCAGTGATATTAATTCAGATAAACCCTCTGATTTTAGTGCATTTAAAAATCAAAGCAAAGAAGTGGTAGAGCGTTCTGAATCCATGTCTTTACGTTATGAAGAGCTTTATACGAAACTTCAACAGTGGATTGATGAAAGTTCAAATCCAGCTGAATTATCAAATTACGGAATTCAATTTTCTCAAATGGGGGGGGGGGATAAACAAGGGAATGTGATGTTTACTGGTTATTTTTCACCAGTGATTGAAATGCGTCATAAGCCAACGGATAAATTTAAATACCCTGTTTATGATAAACCAGCATGTGGTTCTAATTGTCCAACACGTGCTGAAATAAATGCAGGCGCTTTATCTGGGTTAGGTTTAGAGCTTGGTTACTCAGATAATATGATTGACCCATTTATTATGGAAGTGCAAGGCAGTGGTTTTATTCATTTTGGTGACGATGACAAGCTAGAGTATTTTGCCTACGGTGGGAAGAATAACCATCCTTATGTGAGTATTGGTAAAGTACTCATTGAACGCGGTGAAGTTGAACGCAAAGACATGTCGTTAAAAGCGATTAAAGAATGGGTTGAAAGAAACGATGATGCGACCGTTCGTGAATTGTTAGAAACTAACCCATCGTATGTTTTCTTTTCACCAAGGGACGCCAATCATGTATTAGGTACGGCGGGTATCCCTTTAATTGCAGGGGCAGCTGTTGCAGCAGATCGTACTTTATTGCCTATGGGAACCCCTATACTTGCGGAAGTTCCACAATTGGATAAAGACGGTAAATGGACTGGTAAGCATGTACTTAAAGTTCTACTTGCATTAGATACTGGTGGCGCAGTAAAAGAAAATCATTTAGACCAATATTATGGAATGGGGCCTGAAGCGGGTATTGCTGCAGGGCACTTTAAACATTTTGGTCGAGTATGGAAATTAGGTTTAAAAGATTCTGAAACTGAAAATCCATGGGAAATGCAAAAAAAGAAATAGGGCTGAAATAGAGCTGGATTTCTTAAAGCTTGATCTTCTAAAAAAGAGTGCGTATAAATCGTGCTCTTTTTTTGTTTTTGAGTAAGGGAAACCCATGCGCGAATTAACCACGCCTGCTTCTGAAAGTTATGACCAACGCTTTGGTGGCACTCGCCGTTTGTATGGTAATAGTGAAGTAGAAATAATGCGTGCTGCACATGTCTGTGTGGTAGGTATAGGTGGTGTCGGATCGTGGGCTGTAGAGGCATTAGTTCGTACTGGTCTTGGTGAGATTACCTTGATTGATATGGATGATGTGTGTGTGACGAATATTAACCGTCAGATCCATGCTATGACGGGAACAATCGGCCAAAGTAAAATTGAAGTAATGGCTGAACGCATTAAATTAATTAATCCTGAATGTAAGATTAATTTGATTGATGACTTCATTACCCCTGAAAACCAAGCAGAATATATTTCTAAAGAATTTGATTACGTACTTGATGCCATTGATAGCATGAAACCTAAAGCGGCGTTATTAGCTTATTGTAAGAGCAACAAGATTAAAGTAATTACAACCGGTGGTGCTGGTGGCCAAACTGACCCTACTCAAATTGCGATTACGGATTTATCCAAAACAATTCAAGATCCTTTAGCAAAGAAATTGCGTGATACGTTACGTCATCATCATAATTTTACTAAGAATACAAAACGTAAATTTGGTATTGATTGTGTGTACTCGACTGAGCATTTGAAGTACCCACAAGCGGATGGTTCTGTGTGTGCAACTAAAGCAACAGCGGAAGGGCCTAAACGTATGGATTGTGCAACAGGGTTTGGTGCCGCTACGGTAGTTACAGCGACCTTTGGATTTGTTGCGGTGTCGAGAATTGTAGAGAAGTTGATAGAGAAACATAGTAAATAGAGATTAGAGTTAAGGGACGAGTAAGAGCTTTATTGGCTCTTTCTCGTATCTAGCCCCTTGAAGCGAAGCGTTCTCGTTCCTGCTTTAAATTAAGCGATTAATCGTTTCAATGATCGCTTTAAGCCCATTACCGCGTGATGGGCTTAAATGCTCTATTAACCCTAATTGAGCAAAGTATCCATCCATATCAAATGCGCTAATCTCTTCTGCGGTTTTATTATTAACCGCAGCCATTACTAATGCGATAAGTCCTCGAACAATACGCGCATCAGAATCAGCACAGAAAAAATAAACCCCATCGACCACTTCATGTTGTAACCACACTTTGCTTTCACAGCCAGAAATAGTCACGGTCTCTTGTTGACGTTCTTCTGGCATTTTAGGCAGTTTTTTACCTAATTGAATCACGTTACGATAACGATCTTCCCAGCCTTTCGCTTCACTCATTAAATCCAATACCGTGGTGTGAGTGACGTCAAAACCAAAAGGTGATGAAGGGAATGTAGACATAAATAAAATACCTTAAACTTGGGCTTATAGCATATCAGCGGCTTTATTTAGCGCGTCGATAAAACGTTGAACATCTTGCTTAGTATTATACAAGGCAAATGAAACGCGTACAGTTCCCGTTAATCCTAATGCGTCTAACATTGGGTGCGCACAATGGTTACCAGAGCGTACAGCAATGCCTTGTTGATCTAATAAAGTCGCAATATCTTGGTGGTGAACACCATCAATCACAAAAGAAAATAAACTCGTATTATCTTGTAGCCCTATAAAACGTAAGTCTTCAATGTCTTTAATTCCATCAATTGCCATATGACGAAGTTCGTTAATATGAGTATTTAGATCATCGTGGGCGAATTGTTTAATCCACTTGATTGCAGTAGCAAAGGCAATCGCACCAGCAACGTTTGGTGTACCCGCTTCAAATTTCCCGGGAAGTTCTGCAAACGTGGTTTTTTCAAATGAAACCTTTTCAACCATTTTACCGCCACCATGCCAAACTGGCATGGACTCCAATAGATGCTGTTTACCATAGAGAGCACCAATGCCTGCTGGCGCAAACAGTTTATGCCCAGAGAAAACGTAAAAATCCGCATCCATTGCTTGAACATCAATATCGTGATGAACAATACCTTGAGCGCCGTCAATAACGACAATAGCTCCCACGTTATGCGCTGCTTTTATGATGGTATCAATCGGGTTTAATGTGCCTGTTACATTGGTTACTTGAGCGATAGCGACGATTTTTGTGTTCTGGGTTACCAATGACTCAAAAGCGAACATATCTAATGTGCAATCTTGTTTCATTGGTATTTTTATAATTTTTGCGCCAGTTTGCTCTGCCACAATTTGCCAAGGCACAATATTAGCATGATGTTCCAATTCACTAATTAGGATCTCATTACCTGGTTGTAATGTGCTACGAGCGTAAGTTTGCGCGATTAGATTGATGGCCTCTGTTGCCCCGCGAGTCCAAATTATTTCTTTAGCGTTTTTCGCATTAATAAACTGTTGAACGGTTGCTCTTGCTTGTTCAAATTTTAAGGTTGCGGAGGCGGTTAGGCTGTGGCTACCACGATGCACGTTAGCATTATCATTTTGGTAATAATCTTGAATCGCATTTAATACCACTTGTGGTTTTTGAGTGGTGGCAGCGCTGTCAAAATAAGCGATAGGTTGCCCGTTAATTTCTTGTGATAGAGCGGGAAATTGAGAACGAACAGCGTCAACAGTAAATGCGGTCATAGTGATTTTCTTTAGTGGTTAGCAAACTGGGGGAATGATGCGGATTTCTTGGCCGTAAGTCAAAATTACAGACAAAAAAAAGCACCGTATTAAACGGTGCTAACAATTTTTTTTAACCAAAGGCTAAAAAGACAGTAAGTATGGATTACTTATCATAATGACAGTAATTCCGGGCTTGAAGAGTCAAGCCAATATATGCAAACACAACATTGCAGCTTAGAGATTGAAAAAATACTCAGGGAGGAATATAGGTCGTTCCTCTAAACTGCAAAGCAATAGTAGGTTTTATCTGGTAGTTCGACAATGGACAATTTATAATAGTTAGCATTAAAAAAACTAATGATTCAGAATGTGAGTTCTTATGTCTCGAAGATTACCACCGTTAAATTCTCTGCGTGTGTTTGAAGCGGCAGCTCGACACCTAAGTTTCACCCGTGCAGCAGAAGAATTATTTGTTACGCAGGCTGCGGTTAGCCATCAAATCAAAGCGTTAGAAGAATTTCTAGGGCTTAAGCTTTTTCGTCGTCGTAATCGTTCTTTACTTCTAACAGAGGAAGGGCAAGGTTACTTTTTAGATATCAAAGAGATTTTTTCATCTCTATCTGAAGCAACAGATAAAGTATTGGAAAGAAGTGCGAAAGGCGCGTTAACCATTAGTTTACCGCCAAGCTTCGCAATTCAATGGTTAGTTCCTCGTTTGTCTGATTTTAATCAGAAAGAACCAGATATTGATGTGCGAATTAAAGCCGTTGATATGGATGAAGGTTCATTAACAGAAGATGTTGATGTTGCTATTTATTATGGTCGAGGTAATTGGCCGGGGCTAAGAGTTGAACTATTGTATCAAGAGCAATTATTACCGCTGTGTTCACCTCAAGTGTTATTGAACGAAAAGCCATTAGCGACGATTGATGATCTTCGATTCCATACGTTATTGCATGATACCTCACGTAAAGATTGGAAGTTGTTTGTTAAACAGTTTGAATTACAAGGTATGAATGTAAACCAAGGCCCAATTTTTAGTCACTCTACCATGGTATTGCAAGCTGCCGCACACGGACAAGGCATCGCATTAGGTAATAATGTATTAGCTCAACCAGAATTAGATGCAGGTCGACTTGTTGCTCCATTTGAAGAATTACTTATTAGTAAAAATGCATTTTATCTGGTGTGTAATGAAAAGCAGGCCGATACGGGTCGTATTGCCACCTTTAGAGAGTGGGTGCTAAGCAAAGCACGCAGTGAGCAAGATGTGGTGGATGATGAATAGTCGTCTATGCTTTCTTATTGCAGGCTTAAGTGGGGCATTAACCGTGGGTTTAGGCGCTTTTGGAGCTCATGGTTTAAAAGACGTATTATCACCGTATCTCCTTGATGTATATCAGACTGCGGTACAGTACCAAATGTGGCATACTCTGGCTTTATTTGGTTGTGGAATTTTGTTGAGAAATTCCATGTCAAAAGGGGTATCATACGCCGCCTTGCTATTTACCATTGGCATAATTTTCTTCAGTGGTAGCTTATATGCATTAGTGTTCACAGGAATTAAGTGGTTTGGGCCAATAACTCCATTAGGTGGACTCTGTTTTATTAGCGGTTGGCTGACGCTGGCTGTTTCAACTTATCGTTTGACTGAGGTTTCAAAGTGAAACAAGTAATGTTCTATTGTCGCTCTGGTTTTGAAAAAGAGTGCGCAGGTGAGATCCAAGATAAAGCCACTCAACTTGAAGTGTTTGGTTTTCCTCGCCTAAAAAGTAACACTGGCTATGTATTATTTGAATGCTATCAGGAAGGCGATGCAGATAAACTGATTCAACAGATTAAATTTAATGAGCTTATTTTTGCTCGTCAAATGTTTGCTGTTGCAACAGAATTAAGTGACCTACCAACAGAAGATCGTATTTCTCCGATCCTTGATGCATTAAGTAGTGTTGAAGGCGTGCCTCATTGTGGTGATATTCGTATTGAAACTCCGGATACGAATGAAGCGAAAGAGCTATTAAAATTCTGTCGTAAATTTACTGTGCCACTTCGTCAAGCATTACGCGGCAAGCAAATGCTAACAGCAAGAGATACTGATCGAATCCCAGTAATGCACGTGTGCTTTATTGAACCTGGCCACTGTTATGTTGGTTACTCATATACGAATAATAACTCAAAATTCTTTATGGGTATTCCTCGTTTAAAATTCCCTTCAGATTCACCAAGTCGTTCTACATTGAAATTGGAAGAAGCGTTTCACGTATTCATTCCAAGAGATGAGTGGGATACTCGTTTGGCTTCTGGTATGTGGGCTGTTGATTTAGGTGCCTGTCCTGGCGGTTGGACTTACCAACTGGTTAAGCGTTCTATGTTTGTTCATGCGATTGATAATGGCATGATGGCACAAAGCTTAATGGATACAGGTCAAGTTAAACACCACATGGTTGATGGTTTTAAATTTGAACCACAAAGAAAGAACGTAACGTGGATCGTGTGTGACATGATTGAAAAGCCTGCACGAGTTGCTCACCTTATGGGTGAATGGCTAATTAAAGGTTGGGCTAAAGAAGCACTATTCAACCTTAAGTTACCAATGAAAGGTCGTTACGACGAAGTTCTTCAAGATATTGAAAACTTAAAAGAATTTTTAAATAAGAATGGCTTTAAATACAAACTTCAAGCGAAGCATTTGTATCATGACCGTGAAGAAATTACGGTACATATTCAAGCGATTACAAATATCTCTCCACATTAATTTTGCTATGAGATAAAACGCTCTTGCAAGATAAATAAAAATGCCCGTAGATCGTCTGATCTACGGGCGTTTTTATTTAAATACAGTGTTAAATATGATGTACTTTGGCGCAAAAAAACGGTTTGTCATCGACGTAATAACCACATCAAATACAGCCATCTTTCTTTTGTAGAAAAGCACATTATATTCATTGTTTTAATTTCAACTATTCTGGCTTCTCATATCGTATATCTTGTAAGTTAAATCCAAGTTCAATATCGGTTCTTAAACCGGCGACTTTTCGACATAGAATCGAGGTATTGTAATGCTCATCAAATTTCTTACGGTATTTCTTTGGTAATTCATCGGATTCATTGGCCGCTTCAATTGTTGGAAATTGAGTCAAAATTTCTAATGCTGCTTTAGGGCCTATCCCTGGGATCCCCGTTATTTTACTTGAGCTAATTCCAGCTAATCCCCAGTAATCGGCCAATTGTTCAGGCTTTAGTCCAAACTCTTTTTCAATAAAAGGTTCATCTAACCAACGATGTTGGAAATAATCACGAATTCGTAGCGTCGGGGAAAGTAACTGGCAATAGCCCTTATCGGTAGAGACTATTGTGACTTGTTCGTTGCGAGAGGCTACTTTATTGGCAAGTGTTGCGACTAAATCGTCAGCTTCATCTCCATCAGATAAAAGAGAGTCAATCCCCAGTTTCCACCAAGATTCTTGAATTGTATCCATGCCTTTTTGCAGAGCTTCAGGCATTGGTTTTCGGTCTTCTTTGTATTTAGGCAATACTTCGGCTCGCCACCCTCTGTCTTGAAGGTGGTGATCAAAGACGGCAATGATATGAGTTGGTTCGGTTTCTTTTAAAATACGATTAATTGTACGGCCTGTCGTTGTCACTACTGCTTGGATATCATCTTGGTTTGGTTGTGCTGAATGAACACGACGAATGAGATTGAGAGCATCGATAATAACCAGATGAATTGCCATAACGTATTCATTCCTATGTATAAAAAGAAAGAGACCTAGTAGGCCTCTTATTGTACGTTAGTGATGAGGTGAGATTCTACCCCTAATCAACGACGATTTCATAACAAGGGACGTATTTAGAGCCCGGAAGCTTCATTCGGCCTTGCTCAACAAAATCTTGAAGTAGACGATCCATTTTTTCCATCAATTCTGGTTCGCCGTGTAACTTAAACACACCGTGCTTTTCAATCTCGGCAATGCCTTCCGCTTTGACATTACCCGTCACAATACCAGAGAAAGCTTGGCGCAAGTTGGCAGCAAGACTTTCTGTTGGTTGGTTAAGGTGCAAATCAAGTGACGCCATCGCTTCATGATTGGGTTCGAATGGCAGTTGGAACTCTGGCTCTATTTTTAATGCCCAGTTAAAGCTGTAAGAATCATCGGTTGCTTTACGATATTCTTTCACTTTTTTGATCCCGTGATTAATGATCACCGCTGCTTTTTCAGGATCGCCAACGACAATACTGTAATACTGAGTCGCCTCTTCCCCTAATGTTTCACGAATAAAGGTATCAATTGAAAGGAAGTAAGCTTCACTCTCTTTTGGACCGGTAAGAACGATAGGCATTGGTTGCTGACGATTAGCAGGGTTCATCATGATCCCTAAGATATACAGTAATTCTTCAGCAGTCCCTGGGCCACCAGGAAAAATAACGATTCCATGTGCCATACGAACAAACGCTTCTAAACGTTTCTCAATATCAGGCATGATAATCAGTTCATTGACGATAGGGTTTGGTGGCTCAGCGGCGATAATTGAGGGTTCAGTTAATCCAACAAAACGACTTTGAGAATAACGTTGTTTAGCGTGACCAATCGCGGCGCCCTTCATTGGACCTTCCATTGCTCCTGGACCACAACCAGTACAGATATTGAGCTCACGTAAGCCAAGTTCATGACCAACTTCACGAGTGTACTGATATTCGATTGGGTTAATTGAATGCCCCCCCCAACACACGACAAGGTTAGGTTCAATTCCCGTATGAAGCGCTTTTGCGTTACGTAATATACTAAAAACGAGATTAGTTAAATGAGTGGCTTTGGTTAAATTCAATCGATTGTGATCCGCTATTTGCATATTCACATATACCATATCGCGTAACACAGAGAAAAGGTGCTCTTGGATCCCTTTAATGATGTTGCCATCAACAAACGCATGTTCTGGTGGGTTACTTAACTCAAGCTTAATACCACGATCACGTCGTGTTACTGAAACATCAAATGACTTATATTTATCGAGGAGTTCTTTTGAGCTGTCAGTGTGGCTGCCTGAGTTTAGAACCGCTAAAGTGCAATTGCGATACATTCTATAGACATCACTCGATGCGGTTTTTTTTAGTTGGTCGACTTCTAATTGCGATAGCAAATCCATGCTACCTGCTGGGCTTATATGAGTGATCATATGCGCCTCCCTAGCTTATTTTTATTATTGTTCGAATAGTAAACTTACACAGCAATGGGGACTTTAGCTAGAAAAAGAGTAAAAAAGTGAGAGGGTTATGGATTTATCGTAGGCAATATAAAAGGTAACTATGCACAAATGCGTTGTTGAGTGCCTTTGGTTTTTTGTTTGTATAGCGCTTGAACTGATCGTTCGATGACTTTTTCAGGAATATCACTGTTGGTAAATTCAGAACTGCAAATAGAAACCGTGACTTGAACGTGATTGCCTTTAAATTTGAAGGGTAATTTTGCGATGGCAGCTTGGATCGCTTTAAGCACCGTTTCTCGTTCTTCTTTCGTGGTTTCTGTAAAGAGGATTAAAAACTCCTCACCACTGAATCGAGCGACAAAATCAGTATTCGAGACTTGTTTTTCTATGGTTTTTGCGATGATTTTAAGTGCTTTATCACCAGCGAGGTGTCCAAATTGCTCATTGATACGTTTAAACTGATCAATGTCTATCATGCTTAATACTAGAGAGTGTTGATGACGGACCCAGCGTTTATATTCTAAATCTAAACGTTCATGCATAGCAGCGCGATTATAAACATTGGTTAATGGATCTTTAAACACTCTTTGTTGTTGATCGTTTAATTGACGACGATATTCTAGAGTTTCTTGATAGACGCTATTTAATTTTTTTGTTGTGTATTCATGACGTTCTATTAGTGCGGCTTCTCGCTCCTGCATGGCTTTATTTCGCTCTGCAAGATCGCTCATTTCATTGAGCAGTAACGACATTTTTGTTTTGTGTTCTTGTGCGCTTATTTTACTTTCTAGAATGTTTTCGGCTTGTTTGATTAAAAGGCCATATTCTTCATTTAGTAATGAACGTTGATCTAAATAAGATTGGCCTTGTTCTTGGTTTTGCTCACTCGTTTTTATGATTTGAGCCACTTGAGTGTTCATCTCACCAACAAAGACTTGGGATGCTTTTCGTTCTTTATTTGTGCCTTGAAGAACGAGTTGTAACGTTTGCAGGGCTAAATCAATTAGGGATACAGCATCAACGCCAGTGAGCAGTTTATTTCTGATATCAAGGAGGTCTTCACCGGAGGTGTTATTGAAATCAAGCTCTGAGATCAGGTGTTGCAATTCATTACTTAATTGCTCTTGAGTATCAACATCAATGATTTCATTGGCATTGATTTCGGAAGATACGCTACCCGCTGAAATAAACTTAATTGCTCTTTCGTACAGCTCAATAAGGCGAACAATACGTTGGATATGTTTAGTTCCATCTTGAGATGGGTGCCTAAGTAGATTACGTAAGTCTCTTTTTAAACCTGTCGGCAATCCAACAACACGCTGTAATGTCTCGCCACAATAAGAAATATGTTCTTCCATTACTGAATGTTCTTTTTGGACATTTAATTGATAGCGGTTAATTAAGCGTTCAAAAGTCGCAATACGGACGGTTAAATCTGAGGTGTTTTCGATATGTTCAATATCATGAGCAAGCTCAATAATTTCTTTATCTAGATCGCTATCATGATGTTTACACGCAGCACAAAATCGCAAAATAATGCGTTTAAGCAACAATATTTCACGGCGTGATTTCAACGAGGTGTCACGGTGTGATAAGCGCGTTTGATCTAATTGTTGCTTTAATTGGCTTAACTCTGAGGCAACAATGGATACTTCAATCATAATAACTTACATAAAACTCATATTAGAATAAGTGGCAGTGTATATATTGAGAAATTCAATACTCTTCATAATAACAAATTTATAATTAACAGACTAAAAAAAATAACGGTGTTTGTATAGTTGATAATCATTTGTAGCGAAATTTTATTAAATTTGTGAGTTGTTTTTTAAAATGATTATGTATTTCTTGACGAGTACACTTTGATTAAGCCTTGATTGATGGCTTGTTCACACGCTGAACGTATATTATTCGTGGCAAAACTTGCCGCTGGTGCGTTATCTATTGCTCGATAATGCACCCATTGACTGCCTGATTCTTGGGCGTGAATATCTCTTGCCGTGTTCGTTGCCATCAATAAAATATCAATCAGCTCCCGATCATTAATCGCAGTATATGCTCGGGGTAAAAATGGGTATTCAACCATTCCTATATTAACGGTTTTATCTGTCATAACATCGGATGTGAAGTCGTTTATCCATTGTTGAACGGTTTCTGCCATTTCTTGTGCGCAACTTGTTGTGTCTGATTTATGCTCTATGTAAAGAAAACTCGCATCTGAAAAATGATAAATACGGCTAGGGGATCTCACTACAGCCGATAAATGATCGCCAAATTCTTTCTCTATTGCTAACCCTTCTTGATACCCTTGGGTCATATATAAATCTTGTAGCATAGGTACATTAAAAAGGGTAAAGCGTAAGCGGTCACTTAATGGTTCATTGATTAGCTCACCTAAATGCCATTGTTCTAAGTTGGAACTACTTTGTTGTAAAGACGAAGGTAAACGCTCTGTTAGCAATCGTAAGTTACGTAATCCACTTCTTGGATGGGTATAGTATTTATTGAGTAATAAATGTAAGCGTTTTTTTAAGAATCGGTTTACCTGTTGTTTTCTAAAAGAATAAATAGCCAACACAGTCAGTAATACGACTAAGAAACCGGCAATCTTTTGTATTTTAAGCGTTTGAACATGGTTTTCTTTTAATTGCTCTTCTAAACCTTGGTAATGTAAAGATTGTTCAATAATACTTTTTTGTTGGCGGAAAACTTCTTCATTGATCTGGTTTTGAGCAGCTTGAAGCGATGAATTTAATGTTTCGTATTCACGTTGTGCAACCAGTGCTTTTTTAAATAATCCCATTTTTTCATAGGTCTCAGAAAGAAGTTTCTGAGACTGTAATTTTAATGAAATATTATTATCTTGATTACTGTATTTAATTGCTTTTTGAATGTCGCTAACAGCCAGTTTCGGTTTGTTGTGCACTAGGTTTAGTTTTGCCTGAAGTAAGTTGGCGACGGCTTGCTCTTTTGGTAAATCAACGTATTCGTTTAGGTTGTTTGCTTGTTTTAAGTAATGCTCACTAAGGGCGTAGTTATAAAGTAAGAAATACGTATTCGCGATGTCTAAACGAAGTGAAATCAGTTTATTTACGTTATTCTTTTCTTTCTCTTGATCGAGGGCATTAAAATATTGAACAAGCGCTAAGTTGAATCGGCCTTGTTCAAGGTGGATCTTCGCGATTAACACAAGCACATTAGAAAGCTGTTCGCTTTTATTATAGCGACCATAAAACTCGGCAGATTGAGAAGCATGCTCAAGGGCTTTATCAAGTACTTTTCGTTGGAAGAAAAGCTGACCTAATAAATAATTAGTACTTGCTAATTGGCCACTATTATCAGCCTCAATAGATTGCCAATAAGCACTTAATAGTTCCGTTAAGGCTTGGTCAAATTGCTTGTTCTTTAAGAAATGTCGACCGTAAGAGATATGATAATAAATCATGCTACTTGGATCGTTCAGTGAATTACCGTAGCTCATGGCTTCGCTAAAGTAGCGTTGGGCTTTATTGTTGTTTCCTTGCCCTGACTCGACTTGAGCATGAATTAATGCTAATCCAAAATATATTTTTTGATGGATATCTGTCTTGGTATTTAATTGAGATAAATTTTGTTGGATGTCGTCTAAAATAGTATTCGTTTCATCAACGTCTTTCGTTAAATCCCACCATAAACTGGCATAAATTAGTTTTGATTCAAGGTAGCTTGATTTTAAACTGAAATCATCAGCCAAAGAGATTGCTTGTTTAATTGATTCTATGGATTCACGATTTCGACTTAATCGTTTATTGGCGAGTGCTTTTATTTGAAATGCCTCAACAGTACTGATTGGCGTACGAATAGTACGCTCAGAATCATTGTTGATTTGAATTCGATTAGGATCTTGGCTTGGTGATATCTGGCGTTGTTCTAGATATTGATTAGCAATAGAGAGGGATTGCTCTGGGTTTGTTTCTAATAATTGATAAGCATCATTTAGAATTGGCGCAGAGAAAAATTTAGCCCAAGCAGAAAGCGGGAATAAAATCAAAATAACAAGAAAGCATTGACGCAAAGGCATGTAAATCATCCACTAAAAAACAACTATTACATACTATCGTTGTCATGAAATTTGTCTACTAAGAAAACGGTTCAAAGTAGACAAATTAGACGATAAATATGTGCTTTTCGTGTTATTTCTTATTGGCGAGCCAAACGTCGATTATGTTCAGGCTTAACTAAATGAGAACTGCGGAATGGGTTAATATCTAATCCGCCACGACGAGTGTAACGAGCAAATACCGTTAATGATTTTGGTGAGCAGAATTTCATAATGTCCGTATAAATACGTTCAACACATTGCTCATGAAACTCATTATGTTGACGGAACGAAATTAAGTAGCGAAGCAATTTTTCACGATCAATTTTATTGCCTTCGTAATTAATTTCAACACTGCCCCAGTCTGGTTGATTGGTGATCAGACAATTTGATTTTAGTAGATGGCTATGCAGAACTTCATTCACCATTTTTTCTGATGTACTTGATTCTAAATAATTAGCATCAAACTCATAGCTATTAATAACAATGTCTTGGTTATCAATACATTCACCTTGCATATCGACAATAGGTTGTTGTGAATAAGCTTGAACAGGGTGGATGTTAACCATAACATCTTCACCTGCACATACGCTTAAATCTTTAATTAGCGTACTGGTTACGTCTTCCCATGATGAAAATTTAGTTTGGTTAAAGCTGTTTAAATACAATTTAAAGGACTTCGATTCAACTAAATTAGGGCTTGTTGCAGGTAATACAACGTCCCCAATGGCAACTTGAGGTAAACCATTTTGGTTCAACCAAGACAGTTCATAGAGTGTCCATACGTCACAACCAACAAAAGGTAATTCATCGCCAAGAGCTAGATCATCGCGATTTAAACTGCGAGGAACTGCTTGCAGCAACTCTGGCTCATAGCTGTGTTTATATTCAGTTTTCTGGCCAAGAGTCAGTGATTTTAGCTCATCAGCGTTCGTGTATTTAGTCATATTGAAAATGCCAAAAGTAGATTAGAATAAAGGTCGCTTAGTAAATTAGCGTTATTTGATGCAATTGACGCTAGTTTACTTGAATTTTTGTCTTATTAGGAGAATCGAATGCCACTTTCGGTAGAGCAAGCGCTTGCTAACTTTAGTCAACGTTATGTCGAAGCATGGAAAGAAAAACATGATAGCCTTCCGATAAATGAAGAATTAGTGGGATTAGCTTCTCCTTGTATTGATGAAACGCGCGATTTAGAGGTTTCATGGCAACCCGTCGCTCGCGATGAAAGTATTCGATTGGTTAATATCGAGAATGGCATTGAACTCGATCTGCATGATGATTTTCATGCGTTTTATGGTGCTCAATTTAGTGCTGATATGACGGCTAAATTTGAAGATATGAATGTTGAATTACTTCAAATTTGGAGTGATGAAGATCTTGAGAATTTACAAGGGAACATGCTAGGGCACCTTGTTATGCAGCGTCGATTAAAATTAGTCCCTACGTTGTTTATTGCGGTGACGGATGATGAGATGGAAGTGATTTCTATTTGTAATCAATCTGGGGAAGTGATTCTAGATACCGTAGGAACGAAAAAGCGAAAAGTATTAGCAGAAAGTATGGCTGAGTTTTTAGAAAAGCTTGAACCTGTTGTCGCGTAAATAAAAATTATTGTGTCAGGTAACGAGCAGAGTTAAATGGATTCCGATAAGGTGTATGTATCGGAATTTTTATTTTTAAAGTTGTAGTAGGAAAGACGCGTTAATGTTTGTAACTGAGTTAGATTTTGAAGTGTACTGCGATACCTCAATGGCAGCGGTAGAGAAAGCGATAAATTACTGTTTAGATTGTCTGCGTTATAACGGACAAGTGATTGGACGTGAACTACCAGTCTTAATGAAGGGCACTAACTTTGTTGCTCGTGTTATTTGTCCAGAAGAAGACTCTCTTCATCCTGATAATCACAGTCCGCAAGTGAATCTAGCGCTTAAGCAACTAAGTGATTTCGGATTGTTGCAACCAAAAATAAGAGTGGTTGGCCAAGACATGAACTCGGATCCAAGTGATGAGAGTGAAAAGGTGAGCTGGCAAATTCTGTACACTACTCATTTACATACTTGCTCGCCAATTCGTCACGGTGAGACATTTCAACCTATTCCTCTTTATCGCTTACCGGCGGTTGCCAATGGCGATCAAAAACAATTCATAAAATGGCAAGAAGATTGGAGTGCGTGTGATCAATTGCAAATGAATGGGTCAGTGGTTGAGCATCCAGCATTGCATGAAGTGAGCTCAAGTGAGAGTCGTTTGTTTAAGCGCGGTTGGGATTTGTGTCGTCGTATGGAAGTACTGAGTGGTATTTCAACGTATCTGTACATTTATCGCGTGGGTGGTGAAAGCAAAGAAAAAGAATTAGCACGTAAATGCCCAGTATGCGATGGAGATTGGGCGTTAGAAGAGCCAATCCATGACGTGTTTGATTTTAAGTGCGATGAATGCCGATTAGTCAGTAATTTATCTTGGGACTTTAAAGAGTAGATAGAGCTGAATAGGATCCCGCGATGAATGCGGGATCTTTATTTATACCAACGAAGATCGATTAAATTGGTTTTTTCACTTTCGCTAAAATACGATCCAATTGGTTGGCAAATTCACGTCGTTCTGTCTGCGATAATGCCGCAGGACCTCCAGTTTGAATACCACTTGCTCGCATTGTATCCATAAAGTCACGGATATTCAGTCGCGCTTTAATCGTCGCTTCAGTATAGAGTTCGCCGCGAGGATTCAATACTTGAACTTTATTTTCGATAAGTTCAGCGGCCAGTGGAATATCCCCACTAATAACTAAGTCACCCGCTTCAGAGCGTCTTACTATTTCATCATCTGCAACATCAAAGCCTGATTCAACTTGTATAGATTTAATATTTGGCGCTGTCGGAACCGGTACGTAGTGGTTAGCAACAAAAGTAATTTGAAGCCCTGTACGTGTAGCGGCGCGACAAAGAACTTCTTTCACTACTTTTGGACACGCGTCAGCATCTACCCAAATTTGCATTATTTATTCTCCAAAGCGTTTAAACGCTGGGTTAATTCTTTTATTTGTTGTTCAAGCTGAGCAATACGCTCATCTGCAGTCAATGACGTTTCACGGACTTCAATTTTTGGAACTTGAGCACTGGATTTAAATGATTTAATCGCTGTAATAATTGCAGGGATCGGAACTTGAGTACTTAAGCGAGATTTAACGAGAGCGGTGGTTGGTTTTTTACCTTCATTCATTAAATCCTGCATTATTGTTTGCAGTTCATCCGTTACATTTTTCATTATGACTTCCTATGCTTCATCTTTCGCCATGATATCGAATACTGATCTAATTCACCACAGAAGTAATTCGCTAGGTATATAGAACATTTAAAGAGGGAGTAAAGACATAGTAGAAGCAACGTGTAAGAGATCTCTTACAAGATGATTGAGATATGTCGTTTGTTTTATCGGCTTTAGTTTGTGGTCGTTTCTTATCTTATTGTTTTTTATTGCTATTTATTTTTAATCTTATATCTCACCCTCTATTTCTTTAAAAGTTTGTATGCAAGGGATTGTTCAAAAAAGTAAAAAGCGTAATCTTATTGGTGTCAGAAGGATACTGACACGGAATAGGAACGACCAAGGATTTGGTACGCTTTAGGATGAAGCACTCGGTTACTTAGGATGAGTAATCGGCATGGAAAGCAAATTTGGACATTGAATGGATTCAATAGTAACTAGGATGGTTACTACTAAGGAAAGACAGTGGACCCCTCTAGGATAGAGGAAGGATAAAGCATCAGGATGATGTAAGGGACACCGTTTAAGGATAAGTGAAGAAAGTTAGCGATGGACTGTTAACGGATCAGGATTAGATCATGGACACCGCTAGGATAGCGATGAAAGGATACGCTGACGGATTTCAGCATACTATCAAGGAATTGATGCACGGAGCCCCATTAGTAGCCGGACTGCTGCGAGTAGAGTTATGACCCCATTAGGCGAAAGCTTAGTGGGGTTTTTCTTTTTTATCTGCTTTAAAAGATCATTCCCCTCATAACTTCAGTAATAAATTACATAGATCACATTTTTATTATTCGTTTAATTAATAAGCGTGAGTTGAATCAAACTTGCTCAATTATGATATGTAACCGGTTACTGAAACCGGTTACATTGATTTCAGGTTAAATTAATTCGCATGTTTAAAATTCAATTCAGGGGTGAAAAATGAGTACGCAAGCGGCAACTATGCAAAGCACAATAATGGAGAAGGTAAATAAAATCCTTCCTAAGCTTTTAAAGGTAGTGAATTCAAAACCAATTGTAGCCATTAAAGAAGGCTTCATGTTAACCATGCCATTGACAATCATTGGCTCGGTATTCTTGTTATTGGCCTTTGTTCCTATTGATGGCTATGACCAATTTATGGCGGGAATTTTTGGTGCTGAATGGTCAACACCATTGTTTCAAGTTGTTGGCGCTACTTTTGATATTTTGGCACTGATTGGAGCTTTTGGTATCGCTTACACTTACGTTAAATATGAAGGGCACAATGGCGTAAATGCGGGGGTATTAGCCATTGTGTCTCTTCTTATTGTGATGAACGCTTTTGTTGTGGCGCCAGATGGTGTGACGCATATAGGTGGTGTGATACCAAAAGCCTTCCTAGGTGGTAAAGGCATGATTGCAGCTATTGTTATTGGTTTAGTTGTTGGCATGATTTACTCAATGGCCTTTAACCGTAATTGGGTGATTAAACTGCCAGATAGCGTGCCTGAAGGTGTATCTAATGCCTTTAAATCATTGATTCCTGGCTTTATTATTATCACTCTTGCTTTCTTAACGTACATATTCTTTGAAGTGGTGTTTGAAAGAACCTTTATTGAAACCATTTACCATATTATTCAAACACCGTTACAGAGCATGTCTGATTCATTTTTTGGTGCAGTAGGTATTGCTTTACTTATCTCTTTACTTTGGTGGTGTGGTGTTCATGGGCCAGTCATTGTTATGGGTATCATGGGACCTATCGTTACAGCCAATGCACTTCATAATCAATCTATAGTGAATGCAGGCGAAGCTCTTATTGCTGGTGAGAATGGAAAAATAGTGACCAACCAATTTGTTGACCAATTCATTACTGTTGGTGGCTCAGGTCTAACGTTTGGCTTGGTGTGTTGTATGGTGCTATTTGCCCGCTCTGTTCAGTTTAAGCAGCTAGGTCGTCTCTCTTTTATTCCTGGTATCTTTAATATCAATGAGCCTGTAATTTTTGCAACACCAATCATCTTTAACCCAATTATGTTTATTCCATTTGTTACTGCTCCAGTGCTGTCAGCAATCATGGTTTATACCTCAATTAACATGGGGTTTGTTGGACCATTCACGGCCGTTCAAGTGCCATGGACAACGCCAATAGTATTGAGTGGATTTATTGTTGGGGGGTGGAGTGCCGCTGTATTACAAGTCGCAGTCTTCTGTATGACGTTATGTGTGTATTTCCCATTCTTTAAGTATCTAGACAAATTAACGGCGCAAGAAGAAGCTAAATCAACAGCGCCAGAAACAGAATCTGTAACAACGACAGCAACAGCTTAATTGAAATTTATTAGATTATTATCGAGGTTATTATGAAAAAGATTTTACTACTATGTGCAGCGGGCATGTCTACATCAATGGTTGTTAAAAAAATGCGAGAAGCAGCGGCACAACAAGGATTGG
Source organism: Aliivibrio sp. SR45-2 (assembly GCF_963890165.1). Classification (NCBI taxonomy): domain Bacteria; kingdom Pseudomonadati; phylum Pseudomonadota; class Gammaproteobacteria; order Vibrionales; family Vibrionaceae; genus Aliivibrio; species Aliivibrio sp. SR45-2. Next base: position 41,869 of record NZ_CAWPRC010000172.1, read on the forward strand.
AGATTCATATCGAAGCTCATGGTGTTGAGACCATTCAAGATTATTTAGCTGAATATGATTTATTTTTATTAGGGCCACAAATCCGCTTCAAGAAAGATGAGCTTCAGAAATTGGCAGATGAAGTAAATAAAAAGGTAGAAGTCATCGACATGATGGATTACGGCATGATGAAAGGCGACAAGATCCTTAAAGATGCATTGGTACTTTTAAGTTAATCATATTCTAGGCCTAAGAAGACTTAGGCCAATACAAACATCAGTTGGCTATCGATTTGTTAGCAGCAGTAGAGCAGGAATTCGAGATGAAATTTGCAAATGATTTTTTATTAGGCGCAGCAACGGCTTCTTACCAAATAGAAGGCGCATGGGATCAAGATGGAAAAGGTCCAACAAACTGGGATGAGTTTACTAAAATTCCAGGGAAAACGTTCGAAGGAACTAATGGCGATATCGCAATTGATCATTACAATCGTTATAAAGAAGACATCGCATTAATGGCTGAAATGGGCTTAGAGTCTTATCGCTTTTCAATCTCTTGGGCTCGTATTTTTCCAAATGGCACCGGTGAGATTAATCAAAAAGGAATCGATTTTTATAACAATGTCATTGATGAATGTTTGAAATATGGCATTGTTCCTTTTGTCACTTTATATCACTGGGACTTACCCTTAACGCTAGAAAAAGAAGGTTCATGGTTAAACAAAGCAACCTGTGATGCGTATGTTGAGTTTGCAAAGCTATGTTTTAATGAGTTTGGTGATCGTGTTAAACATTTCATTACTTTTAATGAAACCGTTGTGTTTTGCGCATTAGGTTATATGGCAGGCGCACACCCACCAGGGATTCAAAATGATCCTAAGAAATATTTTCAAGCGACGCATAATGTATTTTATGCACACGCTAAGGCGGTGATTGAGTATAAAAAACTGAATCAATTTGGTGAGATTGGCTTGAGTCATGTATTTAGCCCTGCATTTGGGGTCGATGATTCAGAGGCGAGTCACTTTGCCGCAATGCATGCGAACCAATTTAGTATGAATTGGTTCTATGATCCTATCCTATTAGGTAAGTATCCTGAATACGTGGTTAAGCAACTACAAGAAGAAGGTAACTTGCCCGATTGGACTGATGAAGAACTACAAACTATTTTTGAAGCCGCACCGTTGAATGACTTTATGGGACTGAATTACTACCAACCACAACGTGTTGAAAAAATTGAAAGTGGTATGGAAATTCGTAAAATCACTCGTGAAAATTCGACTGGTTCTCCGGGCAACTCAAGTTACGATAATGTATATCGCACAGTTAAAATGGACGATAAAAAATACACTAAATGGGATTGGGAAATTTCACCTGAAGGGTTTGTTGCTGGGCTTGAAATGATAAAAGAGCATTATGGTCAGATCAAACTGTACATTACAGAAAATGGATTGGGTGATGAAGATCCGATTATTGATGGTGAAGTGTGTGATATTTCGCGAATCAATTTTATTAAAGATCATCTAGGTGCAGTAAAAGAAGCGGTTCGTCGTGGTGTTCACATTAAGGGGTATTACGCATGGTCAGCGATTGATTTATTGAGCTGGTTAAACGGTTACAAAAAGCAATATGGGTTTATTTATGTTGATCATCAAAATGGACTAGAGCGTAAGAAAAAAGCGTCTTTCCATTGGTTTAAAGATGTTATCGCGACTCGTGGTGAAAATATCTAGCGTTATATTAGAAATGGGAAAGTCGAATTATGGCAACGTATTTATCGTTTGATATTGGTGGAACAGACATTAAGTTTGGCGTGTTGAATGAACACGGCCACATTCTAGAGCAAGGCAAGGTGCAAACTGAGTCAAGTGGGGAGCAAATCATTCAAACCATTGTTGATATAAAAGAACAATGGTCTACACGATATACGTTTGATGGTGCGGCTTTCTCATTACCTGGCTTTGTTGATGTAAACACGGGGTATTTAAAAACTGGTGGAGCCATTGATGATTTTTATGGATTTCAATTTAAAGAGGTAATGGTTGCAAAATTGTCATTACCGGTTGAATTAGAAAATGACGTTAATTGTGTGGCTTTAGCTGAGAAGTGGCTTGGTAAAGCACAATCGGTTGATAATTTTATCTGCATTACGATAGGCACAGGTATCGGTGGTGCTATCTATATCAATAATCAAATGGTTCGAGGTCATGGTTTCATGGCGGGTGAATTTGGTTATATGTTCACAAAGAATATATTTGATACTGAAGATAAAGCGACAGCAACAATGAGTTTTACTGCATCAGTAAGAGAAGGACTTAGACGTCGATATTCTAAATTAAAAAATATTAATAGTATTGAAAATTTATCAGGTAAAGATATATTTAAATTGGCGGAGTCTGGAGATAATATTGCAATTAATATTATTGATGACTTTTATAAGAATATAGCCATTGGTTTATATAATTTAACGTTTATTTTAAATCCAGAGAAAATAATCATTGGTGGTGCAATAAGTAATCGAGATGATTTAATTTCAAATATAGAACATAAATTTGAAGAGATTATACAAACTCAACCATCAATAAATAAATTTAATGTTAAAGAGTTAGTCACTATTGAAAAAAGTACGTTTAATAATGACAGCGGATTAATTGGATCTGTTTATCACTTTTTATCAATGACCAATCAAATTAAATAGGAATAAAGCGATGTTAGTCGGTGAAGAACTAGAAAGCACGGTAATGGAACTGATCATTAATGCTGGTGAATCAAAATCATGCGCAATGGAAGCCCTTCGAGCTGCAAAATCGGGTGAATGGGATAAAGTTGATGAGTTATTAAAACAATCAGCAGAAGCATCAAAAAAAGCTCATGATGTGCAAACGCAGTTAATTGGTCTTGATGAAGGGGAAGGTAAAGTACCGGTAAATTTAATTATGGTGCATGCTCAAGATCATATAATGACTTCTATGCTTGCAAAAGAAATGATCCAAGAGTTGATTGAGATCCATCGAGTTTTGCAAAATAAATAATAAAGTGTATTTAGCGTAATAACTTAGCTATTATTACGCTAGTTCTTTTTGGGTGTATTTGGTGGGTGAATGGCAACAATTAATGATGTATGTAAGCTTGCTGGTGTTTCTAAAGCGACGGTTTCTCGAGTAATGAATGGGAAAGGGCCGGTAAAGGAAGAAACCAAAAAACTGATTTTTGATGCAATGGAGACATTGAACTATAAACCGAGCCTCGTAGCTCAAGCATTGGCAACAAATAGTTCAAATAGCATTGGTCTTATTGTCTCTTTCTTTGATGGTTATTATTTTGGTATTTTACTCAAAGAAGCAACAAGAATTGCAGAAGAATCAGGTAAGCAGTTAATTGTTACTGATGGTCACAACCAACTTGAAACCGAAATAGAAGCCATTAATTCATTAGTTTCTAGAAAGTGTGATGCTATTTTAATTTATAGCCGAACCATGACAGCGACTGATTATTGTAAGATCCAAGAAACACTACCTATTCCTTTAGTTGTTATCAATAGAACATTACCTGATGGGCTAGGGCATGCTGTTGCTTTTGATCAATATGATGCAAGTCGAATGGCAATAGAGCATCTTATTGAATTAAAACATAAAAATATTGCAATTATTACTATTAGTTTGGCTTCAAGTACCGGAAAAATAAGATTACAAGGTGCGAAAGAAACACTAGAAAAACATGGTGTATATTACGATGAGAGCTTAACCATCGTGAAGCATGGTAAGTTGGAAGATGGTTATCAAGCGTGCAAAGAATTATTGAGTAAATCAGATAAAATTACCGCTATATTTTGTTTTAATGATCATTTAGCTCTAGGGGCAATAAAGGCATTGAAAGAAATGAACCTGCGAGTACCTGAAGATATTTCAATTGTAGGTATTGATAATGATGAGATATCCGCGTTCTTATCTCCTGCATTAACAACAATTAATGTTCCAATACAAGAAATAACACAACTAGCAATGAATAAAGCATTAGCGTTAATCTCGGATAAAGAAATCAAACCAACAACCGAAGTATTAACTGGCGAACTTATTATTCGTGATTCTAGTATATATAATAAAAACCAGTAACTAATATAAATATCCGTACGTAGATATGATTCGTTCGGATTTAACTATTCTTTTTAAAGCACAAAAATAAAATATATATAAATATAAAAGCCATGTGATTAACTTAATAGTTAACACTTTCTGTGTTTGAATATATTTAAGTAAGTGTTTAATAATTAAATAGAGAATAAATGAATAACTTTAATTAGTGCGTTTTTGCATTGATTTGTTTTTTGCTGTCTAAATATTTAAAGGAATATAAAATGAAGTTATTACCTGTTGCTTTTGCTGTTACAGCTGCACTTTCTTCACCAATCATTTTGGCTGAAACAGAATTGCTAGATAATATCCAATTAGATGATCAACAACCCTTAGTTATTTCTCCGGAAACAGACATACCTGATGGCATTGTATTTTCAGGGTACGCTCGTTATGGTTTTCACTTTTCAGATGACACAGAGAAATACGTTTCTGCTGATGGTCAATTGATTGGAAATGCTACGGGTCGTTTAGGTAACGAAAGTAATGGGGGGGAATTTCAATTTGCTAAAGGATTCGTCTCTGATAATGGTACGATTTGGGATGTCGTTTTAATGTTAGAGCATTGGGGTGATGAAGTTGGTTTGAAAAAATTCTATGCGGGGGCTACGAATGTTTTTGAATCACAACCTAATGCTTATATTTGGGCTGGCCGAGATTTCCATAATCGTCCTCAAACAGGGTTAAATGATTACTTTTGGATGCAGAATGATGCTCAAGGTGCTGGTATTAAAAACCTTGAATTTGGCAGTGTAAAATTTGACATGGCAGCGGTTGCGCAAGTTGATGACAATGGCGGTACTGGTGATAGCGGAAATTATGCGATTACCTCTAAATTGCATGATATTAACCTGACAGATGCATTAGCATTATCACTGTATGCTAACTATGGTTTCTCTTCTAAAAATACAGAGACAGATAAAGATACGCAAACATGTACGGGCACTGGGCTGGATAAACAGTGCTATGTGGATGATATTGATTCATACCAATTAGCCATTCAACTTGATCATACTTATGGTGCAATGACGAATCAGTTTGTTACTCGTTATGGCAACAATGTCGATAATAATATCTTTAATAAAACGGAAGATCTCACTACGTTGCTTATGCAGTTAGAAGGTAAGTTGGTTATTAGTAATCAAACCAATATTGAATATTTAGCAGGTTATCAATCGTTAGAAGATAAAAATGCAAGTCAGGATGACCGAGCGAACTACAGTGCAATTGTCCGACCAACATATGCATGGAATAGTATTCATTCTACTTGGTTGGAAGCGGGTTATTCTGTGGTTGATTTTGATAATCAAAGTGGACAGAACGACGCGTGGAAAGTCACACTATCTCAAAATATCAGTTTTGATATGGACTCAGGAGCACGCCCAATGTTGAGATTCTATGCAACGGTTGGTGATTCAAATACTGAAGTAGATTTAACTCGCGGAGAAACCGGTAAGCAAGACACATTTGCAGTGGGTGCAATGTGGGAGGCGTGGTGGTAATTATCATCGTATAACTTAAGCTCTTAAGTGGGTAGCATTGAGTTACTACCCACTTATACCGTTTGTATTAAAACTCACCATCAATACGATATGGAGGTAGATTAAATTTAGCGGCTTTAAATCCAACCATGATCAATTTCCCCGTATAGTGATCATCACCAATGGAAGAAAATTCAAATTCATACGTAGTATAAAGGCGCTTTTTTCCACTAGGTAGACGAAAACCATAAGAGCCTCTTGCGACACTTAATAGTTGTAATTCCATTTTTTTACAATAATGTTGAATTGCTTGGTTAGCAAATTCTGATTGTCTTCGTTGCTGCCAAAATAGAAAGCAAAAAAACGTTAAGCCGAGTATCGCAAAGAGATTCTCCATTTTTATTCACTCTTCGTATTTTGCTGTAGTTTGACTAATGCTTGAGCCAGTTGAGAGTCGGCATCACCGTGTAGAATTTGTAACATACACATACGTAATGTTGGTTGCATTACGAGATCGGCAAACAGTTGATTAAAGAGTTGCTGATCACCGGTTTGGGCCAAACGAAGTAAAAATTGATTCGCAATAGCAATGTCTTCTAATCTTCCCCAGCAACGCCCTGCAATTGCGACTAATACTTCAGGGTGGCTTAATCGTTCACTACGTAGAATTTGAGCTAATGCTTCAGAAAGGACCTTTTTAGGTGCGCCAGAAAGGGCGCGAATGTGGGCTGATAATAAAAATAAATCAGCAGCATCTGAGTCGCAAAGATCATTAATGATTTCAAGTTGTCTTTGAGCTAGTTTTTCTGGCAATTTAATGTGCTCTAAGCACCCTAGCGTTGCGTATAAAACTGTATTTGGTAGGTGGGTTAATGCGTTACGCAGTGCGACTGAGTTATTGTCTTTATCTAGATTTGCACATACATCAGCTAACCCTTGAACGCCAACCGATTGCCAATTAGTCCAACCATTATTGCCAGAAAGATAGGTTTTCGCATGTTCGTAATATTGACTCATTGGCTGTTTTAAGTCAGCGCGTAAGAGGCTATGAAACATCGCCATCTTGTCATCTTTAGGCTTAAACGTGTATGGATTGTTGGACAGATTTTGTTGTTGATCTTCATTTAACTCACTGCTTAGTGAGACACCAATCGCTTCAATTACATACTTAATAAAATTACCTACATCAGCTTGTTGCAACAGACTGCGTTCATCTAGAGGTAGTTTTAAAAACCAAATCCAAGGTTGTTTTGTTTCATTCCAATAAGCGATAGCTAAGTGAGCATGACGTTGCAAAGGAAAAAGATAAGGTTGTTGTGCCGCTTCAATTGACTCAAATTGTTTACTGTCAATGCGTTGGACACGACGACCTAAATCATAAATAGCATACTCACAATTGGACTGTTGGATTAGTTGGCTAAGCGTATAAATCTGTTCCATGATATATCTTATTCAATGGTTAATGCTTCGATTATACCCAACCGTTGATAAGATGGTATCCTTTGTCATTAAAAGTATTAGAGAGTGCGAGAACAATCGGTTATGACAACTTCATTATCATTAACGGTGTTATTAAAGCAGTTAACTGAGCAATTACAGCATCATGGTCATTGGCAGACAGCAACTCCGTCTTTGTCTGCGTTGGCGAGTACAGAACCTTTTGCTATTGATACGTTATCTTCAACAGAGTGGTTGCAGTGGATTTTTATCCCTAAGATGTTTATTTTAATCGAAAATGGGCACCCATTACCGAAAGGATTCTCTATCGCGCCTTATATCGAAGAAGCATTGAAAAATCAAAAAGGCACTACTGAGATCATAGGTATTTGCCAGAATATTGATAAGTTAGGTAAGATTTTGTGAACATTAATAAACACAATATAAACACTGAAGCGTTGAGCGAACATGAAGAAAAACCAAAGCCGATTGAATTAGAGATCGTGTATCGTGATGACGATTTGATAGCCATTAATAAACCGGCAGGAATGCTTGTTCACCGCTCATGGCTTGATAAACATGAAACCGTATTTGCGATGCAAACATTACGAGATCAAATTGGCCAACATGTTTTTCCATTACACCGCTTAGATAGACCTACATCTGGCATTTTGTTTTTTGCGTTATCAAGCGCGGTGGCTGCTCAATTTTCACCGTTATTTGCAAGTCGAGAAATTAAAAAAACGTATCATGCTATTGTGCGTGGCTGGATAGAAGAGGGGGGTATTCTTGATTACCCACTTAAAGAACAATTAGATAAAATTGCGGATAAAAAGGCGTCAAAAGACGTTGAGGCAAAAGAAGCAATAACGGAATATAAACCCTTAGCTAACGTTGAATTACCCTATTCAACAGGTAAATTTCCAACCAGTCGATATTGCTTGATGGAATTAAAGCCGCATACAGGCAGAAAACATCAGCTACGTCGTCACATGGCGCATTTACGCCACCCAATTGTTGGGGATACGACTCATGGCGATAGCAAACATAATCGATTATTTCAAAATAATTTAGATAGTCACCGTTTATTATTACACGCGTCTGAATTGAGTTTCATTCATCCGAGCACGAATAAGCATGTTGTAATAAAAGCGAGTGTTGGTGACAAGTGGAATAAACTAATGGCTAATTTTGGGTGGGAAATTGAGCTGTGATCGATCATCAATAACATCGAGATAATAAAAATGGAAGTGAATAAATTCACTTCCATTTTTTTTAATTCAATTTTCAATCAATGACAATTATGTCGTCAACGCGTCTATTTAGTAAGAGCTTCGCTGCCGTTGTCACGGATTTTTTTAAGCATAGACTTAACCATACGTGGGCTACCAGCAACTAGGTTACCTGTTTTCATGTAGTCAGTATTGCCAGTGAAGTCAGTACAGATAACGCCAGATTCACGAGCGATTAGGTCTGCTGCTGAGATTTCCCAAGGCTTAAGACCTAGAGCGAAGAAACCATCAATACGAGCTGCTGCTAAGTAACATAAATCTAGAGAAGGGCAACCAGAACTGCGGATATCAGAACATTCAACAAACATTGCGCCTAGGATTTTTGTGTAGCTTTCAGCGTGTTGTTTTTGACGGTAAGGAAGACCTGTTGCAAGAATGGTTTCATTCATGTCTTTTAATTCTTGCACACGCATACGTTGGTTGTTGCGTTGAGCACCAGAACCACGTTGAGCTGTGAATAATTCATTACGGATTGGATCGTATACACAAGCAACTTCTGTGCGACCTTTAATGCGAACAGCAATAGAGATAGCGAAGTGTGGGATACCTTTAACGAAGTTAGTAGTGCCATCTAATGGGTCAATGATCCATTGAACGTCAGCGTCTCTGCCTTCGATTAGGCCAGACTCTTCAGAAATGATGCTGTGATCAGGGTAAGATTTCTTGATCATATCAACAAGCATATATTGAGCATCGTTTTCGATGTTCGTAATAAACTCATTATTGCCTTTTTTTGTTGTTTCAATTTTGTCAGTTTGCTCAAAAGATTTAGCAACAAAGTCACCGGCTTTACGCGCAGTACGTATAGCAATATTTAGCATTGGATGCATAGTTATATCCCAAAAGATGTTAAAGAACAGAAATCGGCCGCGAGTATACATAAATTAATAATTAAAAGGAAGCGTTTATTTTTTGTTCAGTTCGTGTCTTTATTATGAAAAAAGCGATTACAGGTTAAAATCTCTGGTATATAAAGAAGAAAGGGATATTGCTTTATGGTAGTATCCGGCGGCTCTTTTCATCATATGGAAAAATAACATGTTAGATAGAATTCGTATTGTCCTTGTTGGTACTAGCCATTCAGGAAACATTGGGTCAGCGGCTCGTGCCATGAAAGTAATGGGCTTAACTAATATGGTATTAGTTGCGCCTGAATGTGAAGTTGATGGTCAAGCCATCGCATTAGCTGCCGGTGCAAGTGATATTGCGAATCGAGCGCGTATTGTTAGTACATTAGATGAAGCTATCTCTGATTGTGGTTTAGTTATTGGGTCAAGTGCTCGTTCAAGAACACTCGAATGGCCAATGTTAGAACCAAGAGAAGCGGGCGTCAAAGCAATAGAAGAAGCGCCGTCTCATCCTATTGCGTTTGTATTTGGTCGAGAAAGAGTTGGATTAACCAATGAAGAATTACAGAAATGTCATTTTCATGTATGTATTCCAGCAAATCCTGAATACAGCTCATTAAATTTAGCAATGGCAGTGCAAACAATTAGTTATGAAGCGCGTGTTGCTTGGTTAGATAGTCAGGCGTATAAAGGTGAATCTAAAGAAGCGGAATATCCTTTAAATAACGAATTAGAATTATTTTATGAGCATCTTGAAAAAGTGATGACGGATACCGACTTTATTAATAAGGCTCATCCAGGACAAGTAATGAATAAGATGCGCCGGATGTTTAATCGTGCTCGTCCTGAAATTCATGAATTACGTACATTACGCGGTATATTAACTGCGGTAGAAAGAAGCTCAAATCTTAAAAAATAGATGCAATTAGAATACTTGACTAAAATAGTAGGATAAATACTTGACCAAAATGGTCAGGTATGGGAAACTTCATTCCATACGAATAGTGTGGGTATGAGGTAACTTATGAAATTAACTTCGAAAGGAAGGTATGCAGTAACGGCAATGCTTGATGTTGCACTGCATGCTCAAGAAGGGCCTGTGCCACTTGCCGATATATCGGAACGACAGGGAATTTCATTATCTTATCTTGAACAATTATTCTCTAAATTACGTAAAGCTGGTTTAGTTGCTAGTGTTCGAGGTCCAGGTGGTGGTTATCGCTTAGGATTAAAACCAGATGAAATTGCGGTTGGAATGGTTATTTCGGCGGTTGATGAATCGGTTGATGCAACTAAGTGCCATGGTAAAGAAGGTTGTCAAGGTGGCACGCGTTGTTTAACGCACACATTGTGGCGTGATTTAAGTTCACGTATCAGTAGCTTCTTAGATGGTATAAGCCTTGGTGAGCTGATGGTTGATAATGAAGTTCAACAAGTATCAGATCGACAAAACATCGATGCAGCCTTAAATAATGGGTTAGTAACGAATTCAAAATTAACAAATTCTGTGGGTGTTAATGTCCGCTTTTGACGGTCAAACGTCTGTATTCTCGGAGATGAAAATGAAACTGCCAATTTACTTTGATTATTCGGCGACTTGTCCTGTTGATAAGCGCGTAGCCGATAAAATGGTTCAACATATGACTATGGATGGATGCTTTGGTAACCCAGCATCACGTTCACACCGTTACGGATGGCAGGCTGAAGAAGCAGTAGATACTGCTCGTGACAATATTGCTGCTTTATTAAATGCCGATCCACGTGAGATCGTATTTACATCAGGCGCTACAGAATCAGATAACCTTGCAATTAAAGGTGCTGCGCATTTCTATCATAAGAAAGGTAAGCACGTAATTACATGTAAAACTGAGCATAAAGCGGTTCTTGATCCATGTCGTCAACTTGAGCGCGAAGGCTATGAAGTAACGTACTTAGATCCAGAATCAAATGGTTTGGTTGATTTAGCTAAATTAGAAGCAGCAATGCGTGAAGACACGGTTCTTGTTTCTATTATGCACGTAAATAATGAAATTGGTGTGATTCAAGATATCACGGCAATCGGTGAACTTTGTCGTTCACGTAAAATTGTTTTCCATGTAGATGCCGCGCAATCAGCGGGTAAAATCCCACTTGATGTACAAGAAGTGAAAGTAGATTTAATCTCACTTTCTGCTCATAAAATGTATGGCCCTAAAGGCATTGGTGCATTGTACGTTCGTCGTAAACCACGTATTCGTTTAGAAGCACAAATGCATGGTGGTGGCCACGAACGAGGTTTCCGTTCTGGTACATTAGCAACTCACCAAATTGTTGGTATGGGTGAAGCCTGTCGTATTGCAAAAGAAGAGATGCAAAAAGATTACGACCATTGCCTAGCAATGCGTGATCGTCTTCTTGATGGTGTTAAAGATATGGAAGCGGTACACATTAATGGTGATTTAGACCAACGTGTACCACATAACTTAAACATCAGCTTTGAGTTTGTTGAAGGTGAATCATTGCTAATGGCATTGAAAGATCTTGCTGTTTCTTCTGGTTCAGCATGTACTTCAGCGAGTCTTGAACCATCGTATGTATTGCGTGCATTAGGCTTGAATGATGAATTAGCACACAGTTCAATTCGTTTCTCTTTTGGTCGTTATACAACGGCAGAAGAAATTGATCATGCAATTACACAAATTAGCCAGGCAGTAAATAAACTGCGTGATATGTCTCCGTTATGGGATATGTACAAAGAAGGCATCGACTTAAACACGGTTGAGTGGGCACACCACTAAACACGGACGTTTCAGAATTTAGAGGTATTTATCATGGCTTATAGCGAAAAAGTAATCGATCACTACGAAAACCCACGTAACGTAGGTTCATTTGAAAAAGATGATCCATCAGTTGGTAGCGGCATGGTTGGTGCTCCAGCGTGTGGTGACGTAATGAAATTGCAAATCAAAGTGTCTCCAGAAGGCATTATTGAAGATGCAAAATTCAAAACATACGGTTGCGGTTCTGCAATTGCGTCAAGCTCATTAGTAACTGAATGGGTTAAAGGTAAAACTCTTGACGAAGCTGCTGCATTGAAAAATGCTGAAATTGCAGAAGAGCTAGAATTACCACCAGTAAAAGTTCACTGTTCAATCTTAGCGGAAGATGCAATTAAAGCAGCGGTACTTGATTACCGTAATAAGCACTAAGATTAAGCAATCTAATAAAGCGTTTTGTTTGTAATATAGTAAAGCGCTTTGTTATCTAAGTAGGTCATTATTAGTTAATGACATCCATGACCACAAAACAAATATAGTAAAGGTTGTAGTATGGCCATTTCAGTAACCGAAGCAGCAGCAAGCCGTGTTCAAACATTTCTTGAAAACCGAGGAAAAGGCATTGGTCTACGTTTAGGCGTAAGAACCTCTGGTTGCTCTGGTATGGCGTATATTCTTGAGTTTGTTGATGATCTAAATGAAGAAGACGAAGTCTTTGAAAAGTTTGGTGTAAAAATCATCATCGATCCAAAAAGTTTAGCTTATATGGATGGCACTGAATTAGACTTTGCCAAAGAAGGTCTAAATGAAGGCTTCAAGTTCAACAACCCTAACGTAAAAAGTGAATGTGGGTGTGGTGAAAGCTTCAACGTATAGAGCATAACGTTAACTATGAATCATTTTGAATTATTTGGGCTACCAAACCAGTTTGAACTGGATGGTGGCCTTCTTTCTGCTCAGTTCCTTGAATTGCAGAAACGATTCCACCCCGACAATTTCGCGACCTCTTCAGAGCGTGACCGCTTGCTTTCCGTTCAAAAAGCGGCACAAATCAACGACGCTTATCAAACGCTTAAAAATCCAGTCACTCGTGCAGAGTATATATTATCAGAGCAAGGACATGACATTCGTGGCGAACAAACCACAATGCAAGATCCTATGTTTCTAATGCAACAGATGGAGTTACGAGAAGATCTCGAAGACTTGCTATCAAGTTCAGATCCTGAAAGTGCACTGTTTGATTTTTCAGAAAATGTTTCTGCAATGCGTAAAACTCAATTAGCTGAATTAAAGCAGCAATTAGAATCCGAGTTATGGCAAGAAGCGGCACAAAGCGTTCGTAAACTTAAGTTTATTGATAAGCTAAACCAAGAAGTCGAAAAGTTAGAAGATAAATTATTAGGTTAATCTTTGTTAGATTAACTAAGTGAAGGATATTACCGATGGCATTTCTACAAATTTCTGAACCTGGACAAAGTGCTGCACCGCATCAACATAAGTTAGCGGTTGGCATTGATTTAGGAACCACTAACTCGCTGGTAGCCTCTGTTAGAAGTGGTGAAGCGAATACATTGCCCGATATGAAAGGTAACGTGATTCTTCCATCTGTAGTGAAATATCAAGATGATAAAATTTGTGTAGGTGCTAATGCTTACCAATCGGCTGCTTCTGATCCTCAAAATACCATTATTTCAGTAAAGCGTTTAATGGGCCGTTCATTGAAAGACATTCAGGCTCGTTATCCTGATTTACCGTATCAATTTACGGAAAGCGATAATGGGTTACCTGTTATCCATACTACTCAGGGTGATGTTAATCCAATTCAAGTGTCTGCTGAAATTTTAAAATCATTATCCAATCGCGCAGAAGTCACTTTAGGTGGCAGTCTTGAAGGTGTCGTAATTACGGTTCCTGCCTATTTTGACGATGCTCAACGAGCAGGAACAAAAGATGCAGCAACACTTGCGGGTTTAAATGTTCTACGTTTATTAAATGAACCAACGGCCGCAGCGATTGCTTATGGTCTTGATTCTGGTCAAGAAGGTATTATTGCGGTTTATGACCTTGGTGGTGGTACGTTTGATATTTCAATATTACGTTTATCAAAAGGTGTATTTGAAGTACTAGCTACAGGGGGCGACTCAGCACTCGGTGGTGATGATTTTGACCATGTACTATCCCAATGGATTAAAGATCAAGCAGAAATTACGACGGCCCTTTCTAATCAAGAACAACGTGAGCTTTTGACATTAGCAACAGAAACCAAAGTCGCATTGTCAGATGCAGATTCAGTCACGGTTTCTTTTAAAGAATGGTCAGGCACTATTACGGTTGATATCTTTAATCAATTAATTCAATCATTAGTAAAGAAAACACTAATGGCGTGCCGCCGTGCTCTTAAAGATGCCGATATTAGTTCTGAAGACGTAATGGAAGTGGTCATGGTTGGTGGTTCAACAAGAACACCTATCGTTCGACGTTCTGTTGGTGATTATTTTGCTAAAACACCATTAACCAGTATCGATCCTGATCAAGTGGTTGCTATTGGCGCAGCCATTCAAGCGGATATTTTAGTGGGTAATAAACCAGACGCAGAAATGTTATTACTCGATGTAATTCCACTGTCTCTGGGTATTGAAACCATGGGGGGATTAGTTGAAAAAATCATTCCTCGTAATACCACAATCCCAGTAGCTAAAGCACAAGAATTTACGACTTTTAAAGACGGTCAAACAGGCATGATGGTTCATGTTGTTCAAGGTGAGCGTGAAATGGTTGAAGATGGACGCTCATTAGCGCGCTTCTCATTGAAAGGCATTCCTCCAATGACAGCTGGTGCTGCACATATTCGAGTGACTTACCAAGTGGATGCCGATGGTCTTTTATCTGTTACGGCAATGGAAAAAAGCACTGGTGTTCAATCTCATATTCAAGTTAAGCCTTCTTATGGTTTAAGTGATAATGAAGTAGCGAACATGCTGAAAGATTCAATGACGTTTGCTAAAGAAGATATGCAAGCTCGTGCATTAGCAGAGCAGCAAGTTGAAGCCGATCGTGTTATCGAAGGATTAGTCGTAGCGTTAAATAACGATGGTGATGCATTGTTATCGAAAGAAGAACAAACAGTAATATTACAAGCAGTTGAAGCGTTAATTACGGTACGTAAAGGTACTGATACGCAAGCAATTGAAGACGGAATTAAACACGCTGATGAAGCAAGCCAAGAGTTTGCAGCGCGTCGAATGGATGCCTCTATTCGTGCCGCATTAGCTGGTCAATCTATTGATGAGGTATAGAAATGCCAAAGATAATTGTTCTACCACACAGTGAATTATGTCCTGACGGCGCAGTGCTTGAAGCGAATGAAGGCGATACCGTTTTAGATGTTGCATTAAAAAATGGTATTGCTATTGAGCATGCATGTGAAAAATCATGTGCCTGTACAACGTGCCACATTGTTATTCGTGAAGGGTTTGATTCATTAGAAGAAAGTGATGAGCTTGAAGATGACATGCTAGATAAAGCATGGGGTCTAGAGCCTGAATCTCGTTTAGGTTGCCAAGCAAGAATGGCAAAACAAGATTTAGTGGTAGAAATTCCAAAATATACACTAAACTTAGCATCAGAAGAGCATTAATTTTAACGAATTAATTAGCCTCTTCTAAAAAGGTAAGGGATGAGATGTGAGTAATAGCTTACCCCTCAGAACTTACCTTTTTTTATATTAGTAAGTTAATGGTATCAACATAATTTAAGGATGTGATTATGAGCTTAAAATGGATAGATTCTCAAGATATTGCGATTGAATTAGTAGAAAAATACCCAGAAGTTGACCCTAAAACGGTTCGCTTTACGGATTTACTTGAGTGGATATTGGAATTGGATGATTTTGATGACGATCCAAAGCACTCAGGAGAGAAGGTATTAGAAGCTATCATTCTTTGTTGGATGGATGAGTGGGATTAGTCTTAATGAAGGATCTCGTCTGAAATATATGAAATATCAGCAATTGGTTGGCTCCATCTCTTAGAATTAACCTAAGTTCCTTGAATCACGGGTTTAAAGTAGGCAAATTGACTTAAAAATCGAACGTTCTGTTCGTTTAACCGAATACAAAAATGCAATAAAAATCAATGGCAAGTTGAATTGGTATGATCATGACTTATTGTTGAGTGGTGTTGCGTTTTATAAAGGAGATACATGATGTCACAGAAGATGACAGTACAACTTTCAAATACAAAAGCTCTTGCTCATTGGGGGAATAACGCACTGCTTTCATTTACCACAGAAGGCGCCGTCATTCATTATACTGACAATGATGTATACAGTACGGTTCAACGTGCTGCACGAAAGTTAAATACTCAAGGTATTGTTGATGTCGCTTTGGATGGCGCGTCATGGGATCTCGAATCTATTTGGTCTTTTATTCAAGGCTTCCGTGGTTCGAAAAGTAATAATGATATCGCTTGGAACTCACTCTCAGATCATGACGAAAAAGAATTAAATGCACGTATTTTAACGACCAACTGGACCCGTGACATTATTAATAAAACGGCAGAAGAAGTTGCCCCACGCCAGTTGGCGAGTATGGCGGCCGAATTCATTAAATCAGTTGCTCCAGAAGGAACGGTAAAAGCTAAAATTGTAAAAGATAAAGATCTTTTAACGGAAGGATGGACGGGAACGTATGCCGTCGGTCGTGGCTCTGAACGTACGTCTGCGATGCTGCAATTAGACTACAACCCAACGGGTGATGAAAATGCGCCTGTATACGCTTGTCTTGTAGGTAAAGGCATTACGTTTGATTCTGGTGGTTACAGCATTAAACCTTCAGGTGGCATGGCATCAATGAAGGCTGACATGGGCGGAGCTGCGCTTGTTACTGCAGGTCTTGCAATGTCGATTCTTCGTGGTTTAGATAAGCGTGTTAAATTGGTTTTATGCTGCGCAGAAAATATGATATCAGGTCGAGCATTAAAGTTAGGCGATATCATTACCTATAAAAATGGAAAAACGGTTGAGATTTTAAATACAGATGCAGAAGGACGTTTAGTCTTAGCGGATGGCCTTCAATTTGCTTCTGAGCAAACCCCCGAATTAATTATCGATTGTGCAACACTAACGGGATCCGCTAAAATGGCGGTTGGTAATGATTTTCATTCATTATTGAGTTTTGATGAAAAGTTAAGCCAGCAAGCATTAATTTCAGCTCAAGAAGAGAACGAAGGTTTATGGCGTTTGCCGTTAATGGAATTTCATCGTGAGATGTTGCCTTCTAATTTTGCTGATTTAGCGAATATTGGTTCTGGAGCCTATTCACCAGGCGCAAGTACGGCCGCGGGTTTTCTTTCTTATTTTGTTGATGATTATAAGAAAGGCTGGTTGCATATGGATTGCTCTGCAACTTACCGAACCGCTCCCTCAGACAAATGGTCTGCAGGGGCAACGGGTGTCGGTGTAAGAACATTAGCGAACATTCTTACAAAATAAATAAGAAAAGATCGGGCAATAGACTCGGTCTTTTTTCTAATAATTATAATAGCTTTTAAGAAGTAAAAGAAACTTGAAGGAAAGTAGAATGACAATAGAACGTACTTTTTCAATTGTAAAACCAGATGCGGTTAAGCGTAATTTAATCGGTGCTATTTACCGTCGTATTGAAAAAACGGGTATGCAAGTTGTAGCCGCTAAAATGCTCTCTCTAACAAAAGAACAGGCTCAAGGTTTTTATGCCGAGCATGAAGGCAAAGAATTTTTTGATGCACTCGTTGAGTACATGACATCAGGCCCTGTTATGGTTCAAGTGCTTGAAGGTGAAAGTGTTATTACTCGCTACCGTGAATTGATGGGAAAAACAAATCCAGATGAAGCGGCCTGTGGTAGCTTGCGTTCTGATTATGCGATCAGCATGCGTTATAACTCTGTGCATGGCTCGGACAGTCCTGAATCAGCCGCTCGTGAGATTGCTTATTTCTTTGTTGAAGATGAAATTTGCCCACGCCCTGCTGAGTAAATCGAACTAAGAGTTTAGAATGTTTGCAGGCTCCCTGAAGATTCAGAGGAGCTTGTATTTACTGTAATATGAATACCCTAGATAACAGAACGATAAATACGATAACCTTTTTATTGTTAAATGAACTCCCTCCTAACGGCTCTCATGCCTGAAACTCTAGTAATATCCTCTCAAAGCTTGTACAATTCTGCGCCCATATTAGCGGTGATGTTATTTATCAGAGAGGCAACATGACTACAACTAAAACCAATCTACTGGACTTTGATCGTAAAGGACTTCGAGCATTTTTTTCTGAGGAATTAGGAGAGAAAGCCTTCCGAGCAGATCAAATCATGAAGTGGATGTATCACTTTGGTTGTGATGACTTCGATCAAATGAACAACATCAACAAAAAGCTTCGTGAAAAGCTAAAGCAGAAATGTGAAATTCGAGCACCCTACGTATCTGAAGCTCAGCATTCAGTTGATGGCACCATCAAATGGGCGATGAAAGTAGGCGATCAAGATGTTGAGACGGTTTATATCCCTGATGGTGATCGCGCAACCTTATGCGTATCTTCTCAAGTGGGCTGTGCACTTGCTTGTACATTCTGCTCAACAGCACAACAAGGCTTTAACCGTAACCTTAAAGTTTCTGAAATTGTCGGTCAAATTTGGCGTGCAGCTCGTGAAATTGGTTTAGAAAAAGAAACGGGTCGCCGTCCAATTACGAATGTCGTAATGATGGGCATGGGTGAACCATTGCTTAATATGAAAAATCTAATTCCATCATTAGATATTATGCTTGATGATCTAGGTTTTGGTTTGTCTAAACGTCGTGTCACTGTATCTACATCAGGTGTTGTTTCTGGCTTAGAACAAATGATCGGCAAAGTTGATGTTGCTTTAGCTATTTCTCTTCATGCACCTACGGATAAATTGCGCAGTGAGATCATGCCAATTAATGATCGTTGGAATATTGAAGCGTTTTTAGCGTGTGTTCGTGAATACATAGCATCATCAAATGCTAACCGTGGTCGTGTAACGGTAGAGTACGTACTTTTAGATCATATAAATGACGATATGGATCATGCAAGACAACTCGCAGAATTGCTAAAAGATACTCCGGCAAAGATTAATTTGATTCCATTTAACCCATATCCTGGGTCACCATACAAAAAGCCAAGTAATTCACGTATCGATCGATTCATGAAGACATTGATGGAATACGATTTTACGGTAACGGTTCGTAGAACTCGTGGTGATGATATTGATGCCGCTTGTGGTCAATTGGTCGGTGATGTAATCGATAGAACTAAACGCACTCAAGTTAAACAGCAAGGTGAGGCTATCCCTGTAAAAACTGTTTAATCTTGATGTATTACAGCAAGGGAAAGCAGAATGATAAAATGGAGTGCAGCATGGTTAGCAATTGGATTGTTAACCAGTGCCGGTTGTGTCACGGTTAATGAAGCCGATGAGATGACCGACGATGAGATAATTCGAGCTTCCGAAGCTCGAATTACTCTCGGATTAGGTTACTTAAATGCGGGCAATATGATGAAGGCCCGTGAGAATTTGGAACTGGCTGCACAATATGCTCCTGACTACTACCGCTCTCAAACTTCCCTCGCTTATTATTATCAACAAGTAGAAGAAAATGAATTAGCTGAAAAGGCTTACAAACGAGCATTACGTTATTCATCAAAAAATGGTAATGTATTAAACGACTACGGGGTTTTTCTCTGTAGAAAAGGCCGTTATGAGGAAGCACAGCAAAAGTTTACTCTGGCAATTGAACAACCTTACTACTATTTAGTGTCAGCAAGCTATGAAAATGCAGCGATGTGCGCCCTAAGTAGTGGAGATAACGTAACAGCAAAAACGTATTTTGAGCGTTCACTCGCTCACGATCCCCATCGAGTTCGTTCCACCCTTCAATTGGCTAAATTGAATATTGATGAAGGCAACTATTCAGAACCGAGGATTTCGCTGTTTAAATTTAATAAGAAGTACGGATATAAACCCGTTAGCCTAAGCTTACTCATAGAATTAGAAAAAAAAGCAGGCAATGCACATTTGGTTACTAAATATGCAAACATTTTGGGACAAAAATATCCGGACTCCAAAGAATATCAGACCTATATAAATCATGACTATTGAACATACAGAAGACAACATTGAAACCATTATCGCTCCAGGGCAGTTATTAAAAAACGCTCGTGAAGAATCAAATCTAACGTTAGAAGATATTTCAGCGCGCTTACGACTGCGTGTAGAAGTTCTCGAGCAGATAGAAGCTGATCAGTTTGATATGGGAAAACTTGCCACATTTACTCGTGGTTATTATCGCTCATATGCAAAAGCCGTTAATGTTCCAGAAATGGCGGTATTGAATGGGTTAGATATACTGGGTAAAGCGCAAATTGAAGAACACGATATGCAAAGTTTTTCTCGTAAAACAAAAAGAGAAAAACATGATAACCGTATTATGAAGCTAACATGGGTTATTTTTGCGCTTATTCTAAGTATGTCTGTACTGTGGTGGTGGCAAGAACAAGCTCAATTTGAAACCGCAGAAGCGACGTCTCATGTTGAAGAGATAAATAAAGAAGAAGCGGTTATTGTCGATGAGTTAGCTGATAGCTCAACAGAAAGTGCAGTGGCACTTGATGACGGAATTGATACATTAGAAAGTTCTGATACAGTGACTGCCCCTTTAGCTGAAACAACCGTTACTGATGAAGCGACTGATTCGATTGAAACGCCGACAGTATCAGAGCAAGCACAAGAAGCAATTATTACTGATGATGTTGTAATTACATTCAATAGTGATTGCTGGCTTCAAGTGAAAGACGCCGCAAACAATCGTTTGTATTCAGGTGTTAAGAAATCAAATCAAACATTAAAATTAACAGGCAAAGCACCTTATGAGTTGGTGATTGGCGCTCCAAATGCGGTCACGTTAAGCTACAAAGGCAAACCTGTTAATTTATCTGCATATCCTGCCGGTAAAGTTGCACGACTAACTTTACCTCAATAATGAGTTGATTCCATGCATATAGAGTCTCCAATTAAACGTCGCCAATCTACTCGCATTTATGTGGGTAATGTTCCTATTGGTGATGGCGCACCAATCGCTGTTCAGTCTATGACGAATACGTTAACAACTGATGTTGCTGCTACCGTTGCACAAATTAATGCACTTCAAAAAGTCGGCGCTGATATTGTTCGTGTTTCAGTGCCAACAATGGATGCGGCAGAAGCCTTTAAGTTGATTAAACAACAGGTTTCGGTTCCATTAGTTGCTGATATCCATTTTGATTATCGTATTGCATTAAAAGTTGCGGAATATGGCGTGGATTGCTTACGTATTAATCCCGGTAATATTGGTAATGAACAACGAATTCGTTCTGTTGTCGATTGTGCAAGAGATAATAATATTCCGATTCGTATTGGTGTGAATGGCGGTTCATTAGAAAAAGACATTCAAGCTAAATATAAAGAACCGACAGCAGAAGCATTACTAGAGTCCGCAATGCGCCATGTCGATATATTAGATCGTATGAACTTTGATCAGTTCAAAGTCAGTGTCAAAGCTTCTGATGTCTTTTTAGCTGTCGATTCTTATCGTTTGCTAGCAAAACAGATAGTGCAACCATTGCACCTTGGAATTACCGAGGCAGGTGGTGCTCGTGCGGGTTCTGTTAAATCAGCCGTTGGTTTGGGTTTATTATTATCAGAAGGCATTGGCGACACATTACGTATTTCGCTAGCGGCAGATCCTATTGAAGAGATCAAAGTTGGTTTTGACATATTAAAATCATTACGAATTCGTTCTCGTGGTATTAATTTTATTGCGTGCCCAACCTGTTCTCGTCAAGAGTTTGATGTTATTGCTACGGTTAATGAGCTTGAACAGCGTTTAGAAGACTTAATCACACCAATGGACGTATCTTTGATTGGTTGTGTCGTTAATGGCCCAGGCGAGGCGGAAGTGTCTCATATGGGAATTGCGGGAAGTTATCGTAAAAGTGCATTCTATGAAGATGGCATTCGTCAAAAAGAACGTTTTGATAACGACAATATCGTGGATAAGCTAGAAGCTAGGATCCGTGCAAAAGCAGCGATGTTATCAAAAGAAAATCAAATTGATATTAATCAGATCGACTGATTAATATCCAGATATAAATAAAACCCATTGGGAAGTGAACGTGGCTAAAGCAATCCAAGCAATTCGAGGCATGAATGACTGCCTTCCAACACAGTCGCCATTGTGGCACAAAGTAGAAGACAGCGTAAAACGCGTTATTAGTGCGTATGGCTATAGCGAAATTCGCATGCCGATTGTTGAACAGACGCATCTATTTAAGCGTGCTATCGGTGAAGTTACAGACGTTGTTGAAAAAGAAATGTATACGTTTGACGACCGTAATGGTGATAGCTTAGCGCTTCGTCCAGAAGGTACTGCAGGTTGTGTACGTGCAGGGATTGAGAATGGTTTGTTGTACAACCAAGAACAACGTTTATGGTACATGGGACCAATGTTCCGTCATGAACGCCCTCAGAAAGGTCGTTACCGTCAATTTCATCAAGTTGGTGTTGAAGTATTTGGTCTAAATGGTCCAGATGTTGATGCTGAACTTATCATGATGACAGCACGCTTGTGGCGTGAGCTAGGTATTGATAAGCACGTTCATTTAGAGCTTAACTCAATTGGTTCATTAGAAGCTCGTGCTAACTATCGTGTGGTGTTAATTGAATTCCTAGAACAATATTTAGATATCTTGGATGAAGATTGTAAGCGTCGTATGTACACTAATCCAATGCGTGTTCTTGATACTAAAAACCCAGCAGTACAAGCTATTTTAGGCGATGCACCTAAGCTGTCTGAGTATTTAGATGATGATTCAAAAGCACATTTTTCTGGATTATGTGAACTACTTGACGCTGCTGGCATCCAATATCAAGTTAATGAACGCTTAGTTCGTGGTTTAGATTATTATAACCGTACTGTTTTTGAGTGGGTAACTGAAAGTTTAGGCGCTCAAGGTACGGTATGTGCTGGTGGTCGTTACGATGGATTAGTTGAGCAATTAGGTGGAAAAGAGACTCCGGCAGTTGGCTTTGCTATGGGTCTTGAACGTTTAGTTCTTTTAATGGAAACATTAGAATTAACAGACGTACGCCGCTCGGTTGATGTTTATATGGTGACTTCTGGAGCAGACACATTAATGACTGGTATGAAACTGGCTGAACGACTGCGTGAACAGGTTCCTGGATTACGAGTAATGTGTCACTTCGGTGGTGGTAATTTTAAAAAGCAATTTAAACGTGCAGACAATGCGGGTGCAGCGGTAGCTCTTATTTTAGGTGAGAGTGAAGTTGCAGAGCTAACTGTAAACGTAAAAGATTTACGTACTGGTGAGCAAGAGACATTCGCTCAAGCAGACGTATTCGCAAAATTAGCAGAATTGATTTAAGAGGATAGGACGTGGAAGCCTACGAAACTGAAGAACAACAAGTTGAAGCCATTAAAAGTTGGTGGAAAGAAAATGGCAAGGCTGTCGTAATTGGTGGCGTTGTTGGTATTGGTGCGATTCTAGGTTGGAAATATTACCAATCAATGCAAGTGACTGCGAAAGAAACGGCTTCTGCAGGTTACGAAAGAACATTGACGGCATTGCACACCTCTGGAGCTAAAGCTGAAGAAACGACTCAAACTTTTATTGCAGCACATGCGAAAAGTGAATATGCCGCATTGGCAGCACTTCAGTTAGCTAAAGTTCAAGTTGAAGCGAATCAATTAGATGCCGCATTAGAACAGTTGATTTGGATTTCAAACAACAGTAAAGATGATGCATTAGTCGCAATGGCTCAAGTTCGTGCTGCTCGTATTCAAGCGGAACAAAATAAGTTTGATGCTGCACTTACTACATTAGCTGGTGTTAAATCAACAAGCTGGTCTGCTCGTGTTGCAGAATTGAAAGGCGACATTGCACTGAGTCAAGGTGATATTGCAACCGCTCGTTCTGAATATACAGAGTCACTTCAAGATGGCATGAATCCATCTGTTCAAATGAAATTGGACGACTTAGCTGAGTAAGGACAACTGAATGCGTAAGGTGTTAAAAAAAGCGGCATTATGTACCTTTGGTTTCTCCATGCTTGTTGGTTGTGCGAGTGAAGAAGATACAATCGTAATGGCACCTGTTCCTGTTGTTCAGAATCAATTTGAACCAACAACGGAATGGACAAGTTCAATTGGTGATGGTGTTGGACATTATTTTTCACGTTTAACACCTGCATATGCTTACGATAAGATTTATGTCGCAAGTCGAGATGGTCTTGTTAAAGCGCTTGACCCTAAAAATGGTAAAACCATTTGGGAACAAGATTTAGAACAAGATGATACTGCTCGATTATCTGGCGGTCTGACGCTGACTTATGGAAAAGTATTCATTGGTTCTGAAAATGGAGAGATTATCACTCTTGATGCAGAAACCGGTGAAGAGCTTTGGCGTGAGAAAGTCGATGGTGAAGTTATTGCTAAACCATTAGCGGACGAAGGTTATGTAATCGTTCATACCAGTCGTGGGGCTTTGGTTGCATTTGATGCGGAAACCGGAACCGAAAAGTGGGAAATTAACAGTGAAGTTCCTAGCTTAACACTTCGTGGTGACAGTGCTCCTGTCAGTATATCTGGTGGTGTCTTTTGGGGAATGTCTAATGGACGTTTAGCAGCAGCATTGATGTCTAAAGGTCAATTGTTGTGGCAACAACCAGTAGGAACACCAAAAGGAGCGACTGAAATAGATCGCCTTGTTGATGTCGATTCATCGCCATTAATCCTTGGTGGACGTTTATATACTATTGGCTATAACGGACAGTTGATTGCGTTAGATCTTCGTACTGGTCAACCTGCGTGGAAGCGTAATTATTCTTCTGCCATGGATATGTCTACGGATGGAAAGCGCCTTTTCCTAGTAACAGAAAAAGATCATGTTGTTGCCGTCGATGCACGAAGTGGTACTGAGCTTTGGAACAATAAAGAGCTAGAGTATCGCCAGTTAACATCACCAATTATCATCGATAATTATGTAGTTTTAGCGGATAACGAAGGTTATTTGCATTGGCTAGATAAAGAAAGTGGTTTGTTTGTTTCACAACAAGAAATTGACAGCGATGGTATTGCGGTTTCACCGATAGTGGTTGGGGATAGTTTCCTAATTGTTACACGTGAAGGCGATATCAAAAAAATGCGAATTAAATAAGTTTTATTTGCTATAATTGTGAATTGGCTCCAAGTCCTTCTGACTTTGGAGCCTTTTATTGTTTTTAGATAGTGAAAGATAATCCAATTTGGTGATGGTTTTTATCCGTTCATATTAAAAAAACTATCATCAAATTGGTATTAGCTCGCGCTATGCCTATGATTAAATTAAGAGGTATATATGATTCCTGTTGTTGCTCTGGTAGGGCGTCCAAATGTTGGTAAGTCGACGCTGTTTAACCGTGTTACACGCACAAGGGATGCATTAGTTGCGGACTTTCCAGGCTTAACGCGTGACCGTAAATATGGTCGAGCTAAGTTAGAAGAGCAAGAATTCATTCTAATCGATACCGGCGGTATTGATGGAACAGAAGAAGGTGTTGAAACTAAAATGGCTGAACAGTCATTAGCTGCGATTGAAGAAGCTGATGTTGTACTATTTATGGTTGATGGCCGTGCTGGTTTGACATCATCTGATGAAGCGATAGCAAAACACTTACGTTCTCGTGAAAAACCAACATTCTTAGTAGTAAACAAGATTGATGGTATTGATGCAGATGCGGCAAGTGCTGAGTTTTGGCAATTAGGTATGAGTAAAGTATACCAAATCGCTGCTTCACACGGTCGTGGTGTTACTTCTCTGCTTGAGCTTGCTCTTGCTCCTTTTATGGAAGAGCTTGTTGAAGAATCTTTAAGAGATGAAAACGGTGAGATTACTGATCTGACTGAATTTGAAGATTTTGAAGACGAAGAAAAAGATCTTACAGAAGAAGATGCAGAGAAAGATTTTGCTCGTCTTCAAGATCAACCAATCAAACTTGCCATTATCGGTCGTCCTAACGTAGGTAAATCAACGCTAATTAACCGTATTTTAGGTGAAGAGCGTGTGGTTGTTTACGATATGCCAGGTACAACTCGTGACTCTATTTACATTCCAATGGAGCGTGAAGGTCAAGAATATGTACTGATCGATACTGCGGGTGTTCGTCGTCGCGGTCGTATCAATGAAACCGTTGAAAAATTCTCAGTAATCAAAACATTGAAAGCAATCGAAGATGCTAACGTTGTTTTATTGGTTATTGATGCGCGTGAAAATATTTCAGATCAAGATCTAAGCTTGTTAGGCTTTGCATTGAACGCGGGTCGTTCTTTAGTTATTGCTGTTAATAAGTGGGATGGATTGAATAATGAAGTTAAAGAGAAAGTAAAATCAGAACTAGACCGCCGTTTAGGTTTTGTTGACTTTGCTCGTCTTCACTTTATTTCTGCATTGCATGGTACGGGTGTTGGTCATTTATATGAATCAGTACAAGAAGCTTATGTTTCTGCAACTAAGCGTGTAGGTACATCTGTTCTTACTCGTGTTATGAAGATGGCTCAAGATGATCACCAACCGCCAATGGTTCGTGGCCGTCGTGTGAAATTGAAATACGCGCACGCAGGTGGTTATAACCCACCACTTATCGTTATTCACGGTAACCAAGTAAAAGAATTACCTTCTTCTTACAAACGTTTCTTAATGAACTACTTCCGTAAATCATTAGAAATCATGGGTACGCCAATTCGTATTCAGTTCCAGAACAGCGAAAACCCATTTGAAGATCGCGGTGGCAAATTAACATTGTCTCAAGAGCGTCAACGTAAACGTCTTGTTGGTGCTGTTAAAAACCGCAATAAAAAATAAATTCAACTAAACGATAAACGCCCAATTAATTGGGCGTTTTTTTTAGGTAAAAATCATGACTCAATTCTTTTCAACGGATGTTTTATTCTGTCATCAAACGTGGCAACACACTTCTGAAATTCAATTAATTAAAAAAACAGAACAAGGCCAATGGCTTGTTGTGAAAGAAACGCCTTTTCACCCTGTTAGTCATATTTGGCCAGATCATCCTGAAGATAAAGGAACGATTAGTACTCGTTCAAATGAATACCCAGTACTTGCTTGTCATACTGCTGCTATTGAATTATCGACGGGTACTCTATACACCAATAAAGAAATACCGATTAAACGAGGTGAAGAGGGTTGGGTGTTTGTTGTTGCTCATTTAGTTGAAAGTGCAGTGCCCGTTTCTCTTGGTGATAGCATTGAGTTAACGGTTGATGAAGAACATCAAAAAGCATTAAGCCGAGGACACAGTGCAGGCCATATTGCCTATCTTGCATTAAATAAAGCGCTTCATGCTAAGTATTGGCGTAAAGATGCAGACAGAAAAGATGAATTAGGTCATTACAATTTTAATAACTACGCCCAAGTTACAAGTTTTGTAACAGAAGACCATTGTGAAGACATTTATCGTTTAGGTAAAACACTTCGTAAGCGTGGATTAAACAGCGTTGAAATGCTAGATGATCTTTCTGCTATTGAGCATCAAATAAACCAACAGATTAAAGAATGGTTATCATTAGGCAGTAAGGTAAGCATGGAGTGTGATGGTAAAGCGTTAACAGACTCACGTTATTGGATTGCTGATTTTGGTATAGATGGTATTGCAAAATTGCCTTGTGGTGGAACACATGTTGCTTCATTTGATGAATATCAAGAAATTAAGGTGCAACTACAAGTTCAAGATAAGCAAGAATTATTGATGATAACGCAGTCCATAAAGCGATAATAGGAATGCATAAATCGAAATTACATGAAGTGTAGAGTACGCTCTGTTATTTACGTAATTAAAGGTAATTCAACTGGAAGAGTCTTCTTGTTCTCTGATTGATGTACTGGATCTTTGTGTTCTGCATATCATCATTGGTTTTTTATATCGTTTTAAATTGAAATACAGCATATGTAACTAATGCTTTCGGGGTGTGGTTATATAAATGTTCTTAAAGGGGATGATCGCTGATCAGATCCCTATAAGCGCAAAGATCTGCATTTGTTTAAAGTGAATAGTCGTAGAGGAAGTAAGTGATGCAAGTAAATCAATGCCCAAGCTGCCAATCAGAATTACGCTGGCAGAAAGAGGGTTATCATTGTGATTTTTGTCAGGTTGATTTTAAAAAAATCGCGCATTGTCCTGACTGCAATAAAGAAATGGAAAAGCTTAACGCCTGTGGTGCAGCAAATTATTTCTGCCATGAGTGTAATGAGCTGAAGTCAAAATCACGAGTAAAGACTGAGTTAGTACAATTAAGCGATAAGCAGTAAGTTACTTATCGACTATTGATTGTACTTCACCATCAACAAAGCGGGTTGTAATGGTATCACCAGTATGAACCTGCTGAGTTGATGTTATGAGACTGCCTGATGCATTACGTGTAATTGAATAGCCTCGCTTTAATGTTGCAAGAGGGCTTACGGTATCCAGTTTTTCAGCAGCTAAAGCAAGCTGATGACGTTGCATTAGTAAGTTTCTGTCCATTGAATCTAAAAGACGACGCTTTAATGTCTCTATACGTTGCTTATCTTGGTGTACTTTTCTTGCGGGAGATAAATTACTAAGACGTAAAGAAAGGTTTTCTATCTTATGCTGATTACGCTCTAGTCGCTGTTGCATATGACTTTCTAAGCGTTGATTAAGATCGTCTAAACGTTGGCTTTGTGTATTTAATTGAAGTTGAGGATGTTGTTTTTCAATTCTAAATTGATATGTTGAAAGTCGTTTTTGTTGTTGGGATAAATAGCGTTCAATAGCACTGCGTAAACGACGTTTTTGATGCGAGATTATCTGCAATTGAGAAGAGAGATCTCGACTCACTAGTTCAGCCGCAGCAGAAGGTGTTGGAGCACGTACATCGGCAACAAAATCGGCGATAGTGACATCGATTTCATGACCTACAGCACTAACTATTGGTATCTGACTGGCAGCAATGGTTCTTGCCACAATTTCTTCATTAAAGCACCAAAGATCCTCTAATGAACCGCCTCCACGTCCAACGATCAAAATATCACACTCATTACGGCTATTTGCTCGTCCAATGGCTTGTGCTATTTGAATTGCGGCATTTGTGCCTTGAACTAAGGTTGGATAAATGATGACAGGAAGATTTGGATCTCGTCGTTTTAATATGTTTAAAATATCAAAAAGAGCCGCGCCTGTTTTAGACGTAATAATACCGACACATTTCGGTTGCTCTGGTAAGGCCTTTTTAGCGGTCTGAGCGAATAAGCCTTCAGCGGCTAATGACATTTTTAAGTGATCGAATTCTTGTTGAAGACGACCATCCCCTTCAGCTTGCATGCTTTCAATGATTAACTGATAGTCACCACGAGGCTCATACAAAGAGAGACGAGCTTTAACAAGTACTTGCTTACCATTTTGAGGTTTAAACGTTACGCGACGATTATTGCCTTTAAACATGGCACATTTGACTTGAGCTTGGCTGTCTTTAAGAGTGAGATACCAATGGCCAGAAACGGGCATCGTAAGGTTAGACACTTCACCAACAAGCCAAACAATTCCCATTTCATTTTCTAATAATAAACGAACTTCAGAATTCAATCGGGAGACTGTAAAGATGCGGGGATTAGAATCGAGAGACATGAGAATGCCTTAGACATGAATATAGGAATTAGCGGCAATATAATACATATCAAGGGGGTAATTGCAAATTAAAAACAAATAAATGTCTAGCCAAGCGTTTGCGCGGTGCGTATAATCCGTCTGCAATATCAAATCCAAAACACTTTATTATGCGAAACGATAAAGTGGGATTTATTTCTTTTAACACCTTATGTTGTGAGATATTGCAAATGCTACGAATCGCAAAAGAAGCTTTAACCTTCGATGACGTTTTACTCGTCCCAGCACACTCTACTGTTCTTCCTAACACCGCTGATATTCGCACTCAGTTAACGAAGAGCATCTCTCTAAATATCCCAATGATTTCAGCATCAATGGATACCGTGACAGAAGCGCGTCTTGCTATTGCGTTAGCGCAAGAGGGTGGCATCGGTTTTATCCACAAAAATATGTCAATTGAACAGCAAGCTGAAGAAGTTCGCTTAGTAAAAATCTTTGAAGCAGGCGTTGTCTCTGCTCCAGTAACCGTTCGTCCTGACGCAACTATTCAAGATGTGAAAGATCTGACTGAAAAACACGGTTTTGCTGGCTTCCCTGTAGTAACTGAAACTAACGAACTTGTTGGTATCATTACTGGTCGTGATGTGCGTTTCGTAACAGACTTATCTAAGAAAGTTGACGTTGTAATGACGCCAAAATCACGCTTAGCTTCTGTTAAAGAAGGCGCAACTCGTGAAGAAGTTCAAGAGAAAATGCATGAAGCTCGCGTTGAGAAAGTATTGGTAGTGAACGATGAGTTCCAACTAACTGGTATGATCACAGCAAAAGATTTCCATAAAGCAGAACGTAAACCGAATGCATGTAAAGACGAACGTGGTCGTCTACGTGTTGGTGCTGCTGTTGGTGCGGGTGCTGGTAACGAAGAGCGTGTTGCTGCTCTTGTTGAAGCAGGTGTTGACGTTCTACTTATCGATTCATCACACGGCCACTCAGAAGGCGTTTTACAACGTATTCGTGAAACTCGTGCTGCTTTCCCTGATCTACAAATCATCGGTGGTAACGTTGCGACTGGTTTAGGCGCTCAAGCATTAATCGATGCTGGCGTAAGTGCGGTTAAAGTCGGTATTGGCCCTGGTTCAATTTGTACTACTCGCATTGTAACTGGTGTTGGTGTTCCTCAAATTACTGCAATTTCAGACGCAGCTGAAGTGGCAAATGCTCACGGCATTCCTGTTATTGCAGATGGTGGCATTCGTTATTCTGGTGATATCTGTAAAGCAATCGCTGCCGGCGCATCATGTGTCATGGTTGGCTCAATGTTTGCTGGTACTGAAGAAGCGCCGGGTGAAGTTATTCTTTACCAAGGTCGTTCATACAAATCTTACCGTGGTATGGGTTCTCTTGGTGCAATGTCTCAAGGTTCTTCAGACCGTTACTTCCAATCAGATAATGCAGCCGACAAACTTGTACCAGAAGGTATTGAAGGTCGTATCGCGTATCGCGGTCGTCTAAAAGAGATCGTTCACCAACAAATGGGTGGTTTACGCTCAAGCATGGGCCTAACGGGTTCTGCAACGATTGAAGATATGCGTACTAAAGCAGAATTTGTACGAATCTCAGGTGCGGGTATGAAAGAATCGCACGTACATGATGTTCAGATCACAAAAGAAGCACCAAACTACCGTTTAGGTTAGAAAAAGCGCCTAGGTTAATTTTTCTCAGTTTTTGTAGAACCTTACGGTTTCGTTGTTAAAGGTACTCGTTTGCACATTGTAAATGTTGTACCTTCTCTTCGAGTTCGAGTGATTCTGCTTTGAAATATGAGAAAAATACTTTGTACCAAATTCAATTTTAAGCGTGTGGTTTTATAGTAAAACCACACTAAATAAATGACTTTTTGAGAAAGACTAATGACGACTAATATCCACGCTCAACGCATTCTTATTTTAGATTTTGGTTCTCAATACACGCAGCTTGTTGCGCGTCGTATCCGTGAGATTGGTGTTTACTGTGAGCTTTGGAGCTGGGATGTAGAAGAATCGGATATCCGTGACTTCAATCCTGATGGCATCATTTTATCTGGTGGTCCAGAAAGTGTGACAGAAGCAAACTCTCCACGTGCTCCTCAATATGTATTTGATTCTGGTGTTCCTGTATTCGGCGTATGTTACGGCATGCAAACAATGGCAGAGCAACTTGGTGGTAAAGTAGCAACGTCTACTGAGCGTGAGTTTGGCTATGCTGCAGTTCAAGTAACTGGCGAATCAGCGTTGTTTAAAGATCTTGAAGCAACTCAAGATGTTTGGATGAGCCACGGTGATAAAGTTGTTGAGATCCCATCTGATTTCGTAAAAATTGCAGAGACAGAAACGTGTCCTTACGCTGCAATGGCAAACGAAGAGAAGAAATACTACGGTGTTCAATTCCATCCAGAAGTAACACACACTAAAAATGGCCTAAAAATGCTTGAGAACTTTGTTCTTAATGTATGTGGTTGTGAAGGTCTGTGGACTTCTGCATCAATCATTGAAGATGCCATTGCTCGCATTAAAGAACAAGTGGGTGACGATGAAGTTATCCTTGGTCTTTCTGGTGGTGTTGATTCATCTGTGGTTGCGATGCTTGCTCACCGTGCGATTGGCGACAAACTAACGTGTGTATTTGTTGATAACGGTTTACTTCGTTTAAATGAAGCAGAACAAGTGATGGAAATGTTCAGTGAAGGCTTTGGTCTTAAGATCATTCATGTTGAAGCTGAAGAACGTTTCTTAACCGCTCTTAGTGGTGAATCAGATCCAGAAGCTAAGCGTAAGATCATTGGTCATGTGTTTGTTGATATTTTTGACGAAGAGTCTAAGAAATTATCAAATGCTAAGTGGTTAGCTCAAGGGACCATTTATCCAGATGTTATCGAGTCTGCGGCGTCTAAAACGGGTAAAGCACACGTTATTAAATCTCACCATAACGTTGGCGGCCTACCTGATGACATGGAAATGGGTCTTGTTGAACCGTTACGTGAATTGTTTAAAGATGAAGTTCGTAAGATTGGTTTAGAATTAGGTCTTCCATACAATATGCTTTATCGTCACCCGTTCCCTGGACCTGGTCTAGGTGTACGTGTTCTTGGTGAAGTTAAGAAAGAGTACTGTGATTTACTTCGTCGTGCTGATGCGATCTTTATTGAAGAACTTCATAATGCCGATCTTTACAATAAAGTATCTCAAGCATTCACTGTATTCTTACCGGTACGCTCTGTTGGCGTAATGGGCGATGGTCGTAAATACGATTGGGTTGTTTCTCTACGTGCGGTAGAAACCATTGATTTTATGACTGCGCATTGGGCACATTTACCATACGATTTCTTAGGTAAAGTATCTAACCGTATTATCAATGAAGTTGGCGGTATCTCTCGCGTTGTTTACGATATTTCTGGTAAGCCGCCAGCAACGATTGAGTGGGAATAATTTTCACTTAATCTGCTAATGTATATCAAATAAACAGAAAGCGCCGAAAGGCGCTTTTTTTGTTTCTATTGTGATGTGATTATTAAATTTGTTAGTGATATGTTTCGGTGAAACATTGATTTACAAATTAAACATTTCCATAGTGGTGAAAATGCAATGTATTAAGCTTTTCTTGGCAATATCTGGTTTACACTGATTTAGCAAAGGAATAGATAAAGAATAAAAAAAATTAAATCTCTTTATCTTTAAATACAACATTTACTAATATGGAATTATGAATGAGTAACCAATCAGCAGAGAAGGCACCAAAGCTTAGTGCTATGGACCGTTTTCTAAACACTATTGAACGAGTAGGTAATAAAATTCCAGATCCTGCTTTACTTTTTTTCTGGGGCCTTTTAATTGTTTGGGGGCTTTCAGCGCTATTATCACAGATTAACTTTGATCTAATTCACCCTGTAACCCAAGATGCGGTTCAGGTGAAAAACCTTTTAACTGGTGATTCTTTAGCGAACTTTTTAGCAACAATGGTCACTAATTTTACTAGCTTTGCACCCTTAGGTATTGTACTGGTTGCAATGCTAGGTGTTGGTGTCGCAGATTCTTCGGGTTTTATTCAAACTGGCCTAAAGAAAATGCTGAACTTCACTCCAGCTAAATTACTTACACCAATGCTTATTCTTGTTGCGATTGTGTCACACACAGCAGCGGATGCAGGTTATGTATTAGTTATCCCACTAGGTGGTATCATTTTCCACGCGGCGGGTCGCCATCCGTTAGCGGGTATTGCCGCTGCATTTGCGGGTGTATCAGGTGGTTTTTCTGCTAACTTTATTCCATCAGGTATTGATCCATTATTGGCAGGCTTTACACAAACGGCCGCTCAAGTACTGGACCAATCGTATGTTGTTAATCCATTAGCGAATATTTTCTTTACTGGACTTTCTTCTGTACTGATTGTTGCTATTGGTTGGTATGTGACAGAGAAAATCATTGAACCACGTTTAGCAAATACGCCAGTAGATAAAGATGCAGAAGAAGCGCCAGATCTTGGTTCTTTTACTGAAATCGAATCAAAAGCGTTTAAATATGCAGGCTGGGCTATGGTTGCTGGTATCGCATTATTAATTGCGCTTATCTATCCTGAAGATTCAGCACTTCGTTCACCAGAAGGCGAAATTACGTCGTTCTCTGCGCCGCTAATGAAGTCTATTGTTCCATTGATTTTTATTCTGTTTGTTATCCCGGGTATCGTTTTTGGACGTGTTTCTGGTAAATTTAAGAGCAGTAATGATGTAATCAAAGCGATGTCAGAGACAATGGGGACAATGGGGGCATACATGGTTATGTCATTCTTCTGTGCGCAATTCTTAGTGGCATTTAGTCAATCAAACATCGGTACTATTTTAGCTATGTACGGTGCTGATTTCTTGAAGGCGCTTGACCTTCCAGGGCAACTAACGATTGTTGGTATGATTTTACTAACCGCTTTTGTTAATTTACTTATTGGTTCGGCCTCCGCTAAATGGGCACTAATTGGTCCTGTACTGGTTCCAATGCTAATGGGTGTTGGTATTTCACCTGAGCTGTCTCAAGCGGCATATCGTGTGGGTGATTCTGTATCAAACATTATTTCACCTCTGATGGTATTCTTCCCGCTAGTGGTGGTTTACTGTCAACGTTACGTTAAGTCGACGGGCATCGGTACATTGGCTTCACTTATGATGCCTTTTTCTATTGCGATGCTTATTGGTTGGACAATCTTCTTACTAGCGTATTGGGCACTTGGTATCCCACTGGGTATTCAAGCACCGTACACTTATAACCTTCCTGGTTAATTTGTATTAGTGACAAAAAAGCCCTGAGAATGAGAGTTCTCAGGGCTTTTTTATATTGGTTCTTTAGGGAAAGCTAGGCGTTTAAATAAGCCGCGTGAAATTCTAAGTGCTCATCAATGAAGGTAGAAATAAAGAAGTAGCTGTGGTCATAGCCTGGTTGCATTCTAACTTCAAGATTGGCACCTGACAGTTGTGCTGAGGCCAATAAATATTCTGGCTTTAATTGCTCTTCTAAAAAGCCATCCGCTTCACCTTGGTCAACTAAAATTGGTAATTTAGACCCTTTTTTAAGAAGTTCAGAGCTGTCGTATTCCTTCCAATCTTCTTTATTTTCACCAAGATATAGCCCCAATGCTTTTTGACCCCAAGGGCAATTAATAGGATTAGATATTGGACTAAATGCAGAAATAGACTGATACGCCTCTTGGTTTTTCAATCCAATCGTAATTGCACCGTGTCCGCCCATGCTATGACCCGATATCGATTTTTTGCTTGAAACAGGGAAGTGCGCTTCAATAAGAGAAGGCAGCTCTTTAGTTACATAATCATACATATGATAATGACGATTCCATGGCGCTTGCGTCGCATTTAAATAGAACCCTGCACCCAGACCAAAATCGTAAGCACCTTCGGCATCATCAGCTACGTCTTCGCCGCGAGGGCTAGTATCCATTGCAACAATCGCAATACCTAGTTCAGCTGCTTTTTTGAATGCCCCTGCTTTTTGCATGAAGTTTCCATCAGTACAAGTTAAGCCAGATAACCAATATAAAACAGGTACAGGATTCGTTTCAGACGCGTTTGCTGGCAGATAAATTGCAAAGCGCATATCACAATTTAATGTTGACGATGTATGTGTATATTGTTTGTGCCAACCACCGGCAACTTTGGCTTGGCTGATGTTTTCGATTGTCATGGTGAGCCCTTATTATGTGTTATTCATATCAGTGAGAGCACTGCATAGAATGTGGAGTCTACTGATTGATTTTAAAGTGCTTTGAAGTAAAGAAAAAAGAGGTATTGCTATTTAATTCATTGCTACGCCACCCGCGTAAAAATGAGGCAGTGTTGCTTTTTCTTTTACGGGAAAGCACTTTAAAATCAAAAAGTCATCTATAAATTACTCCCACCAACATAGAAGATGGGAGCAAGTAAAAATTGGCTCTAGCAGTTTGAGCTAGAACCGAATTTATTATTTATCCATATGTAGAACAGTACGGATAGATTTACCTTCGTGCATTAAGTCGAACGCTGCGTTTACATCCGCAAGGCCCATAGTGTGAGTAATGAAGTCATCAAGAGCGAACTCACCTTGCATGTAACGGTCAACGATACCTGGAAGTTCAGTACGGCCTTTAACGCCACCGAATGCAGAACCACGCCATACACGACCAGTCACAAGTTGGAATGGACGAGTTGAGATCTCTTGACCAGCACCAGCAACACCGATGATGATTGATTCTCCCCAACCTTTGTGACAACACTCAAGTGCTGCACGCATGACGTTCACGTTACCGATACACTCAAAAGAGTAATCCACGCCACCGTCCGTCATTTCAACAATCACTTCTTGAATTGGCTTATCGAATTTTGTTGGGTTGATGCAATCAGTCGCACCTAATTTCTTAGCCAGTTCGTATTTGCTTTCGTTCAAGTCCACACCGATGATGCGACTTGCTCCGGCCATTTTTGCGCCGATGATAGCTGAAAGACCAATACCGCCAAGACCGAATACAGCAACCGTGTCGCCTTTTTCAACTTTAGCCGTGTTAAGAACTGCACCCATACCTGTAGTTACACCACAACCTAGAAGACAAACTTCTTCAAGCGGCGCTTCTTTAGATACTTTCGCTAATGAAATCTCAGGAAGAACCGTGAATTCAGAGAACGTAGAGCAACCCATGTAATGGAAGATAGTTTCGCCATTAATAGAGAAGCGGCTAGTTCCATCAGGCATTAAGCCTTTCCCTTGAGTTTCACGAACCGCTTGGCAAAGGTTCGTTTTGCCAGAAGTACAGAACTTACATACACCACATTCCGCCGTGTAAAGAGGGATAACATGGTCGCCAATAGCAACACTTGTTACGCCTTCGCCGATCATCTCAACAATACCGCCGCCTTCATGGCCTAGGATTGATGGGAAGATACCTTCTGGATCATCGCCAGAAAGAGTGAATAAATCAGTGTGACACACGCCAGTAGCAACAATGCGAACCAATACTTCGCCCGCTTTAGGAAGTTGTACATCAACTTCTTCCATTTTTAGCGGTTCGCCAGCAGCCCAAGCTACCATTGCTTTAGATTTGATGTGTGTTTGATCAGGTTTAATATCAAGAGCCATTGGGTTTTCCTTTTAATTGGTTGAATCAGCAGTCAACTAAAGCGTAGTTGAATTTTAATTTCGCTGTCTCGTTTTGATGTGCCTAGTATAAGCATTCCATGAGAATTGATAATCCCCCTAAAATGAAAATGATTTTTACTAAAATGTAATAATAAACGTGTTTTCAGCCTGTAATCATTATTTTATCTATAAAATAGCAGTCAATAGAGTGAATATTAGTCTTAATTTAGAATTAAATAAGCGTATTGAATCAATTTATAGGAAAAAGAGTATTTGAATGCTGCATCTTCAAAATAACATTCATTTTATACTTGAGTATGTATTGCCTGTATTGCATAAATTTGAAGCGATAAGGAAAGAGGTTAACCGACGTGACCTAAAATACGGTCTTTGAAAAAGTATATGTTTCTTTTATTGGGGCAAAATGGCAATAGTAATGACAAAATATTCCGCAATAATCATTTATCCTTTGGGGGAATTGGAGAGACGATGTTTTTAGTCACGTTTAAGCAAACGCAGAAAGTAGGGCAAAATCTATTTTTATATTGGTCTATTTATTTCTATGCAGAGCCGCATAGATTAAGGTAATTCTTCAAGCTTAGTATTACTTTTATTTTCGTTTATTGTTTTGTTAGTGGTCATTATGAGCAGTTCATTATTTGTGATAATCGCGGTATAATAAAAGTTATTTTTACTGTTGTGTAATAATAAGTACGGAGTATCAGCGAGTGATTAATTGGGAAGGGGTAACAGAATTTGTTGCCGTAGCAGAAGCACAAAGTTTTACTGGTGCAGCAAAAGCATTAGAGACTTCAGTTGCACAAATTAGTCGTAAAGTCGCGGCATTAGAAGAACGTTTATCGATAAAACTTTTAATACGAACGACTCGAAAAGTATCTGTAACAGAAGCTGGACAAACTTATTATCAACATTGTCGTCATTTAGTTGAAGGCTTAAAACAAGCAGATAGAGCGATTACCGAATTAAATGCGACCCCTCAAGGGCGTTTAAAAATTACGTCATCAGTCACGTATGGTGAGCAACTTATCGCGCCATTGCTTAGCGATTTCATGCTCATGTATCCGCAACTTGAACTTGAACTTGTGTTATCAAATCAAACGTTCGATCTCGTTGAGCAAGATTTTGATTTGGCGATTCGTTTAGGTCGATTAAGTGATTCAACAATGATGGCAAAACGCTTATCTAGCCGACAAGTACGAGTATGTGCATCGCCTGCTTATATTGAAAAATATGGTGAACCACATACCTTGTCTGAACTCTCTCAGCATAATTGTTTAGTTGGCAGTTTGCCTATTTGGCGATTCATTGAAAATAAAAAAGAAAAAAGTGTAAGAGTAAAGGGATCGGTTCATTGTAATAGTGGCGCAGCCCTAACGAATGCTGCTTTAAAAGGATTAGGCATTGTTCAGCTGCCTGATTTTTATGTTCAAGAATCAATGGATAAAGGGGAATTAGTCGAAATACTGGTTCCATATAGAGAGCCTAAAGAAGGTATTTGGGCGGTATATCCCAACAATCGACACCTTTCAACAAAAGTTCGTTTATTGGTTGAGTTCTTAGCAAAAGAGTTAGCAGAATAGAATGGTAGATTTAGACGAGAATAAGAACGCGACGTTCTATATGCAAAGAGCGATAGAGCTTGCCTCAATCGCAGAAGGTGAAGGTGAAGTTCCTGTTGGTGCCGTTATTGTGCTAGATGGCGAGATAATAGGAGAGGGCTGGAACCGTTCAATTGGAACTCATGATGCTACCGCTCACGCTGAGATGATGGCGATTAAGCAAGCAGGGCAAACCGTTAAGAACTATCGGCTGGTTAACGCGACGTTATATGTCACTCTTGAGCCTTGTCCAATGTGTGCTGGCGCCATC
Organism: Aliivibrio sp. SR45-2; assembly: GCF_963890165.1. Classification (NCBI taxonomy): domain Bacteria; kingdom Pseudomonadati; phylum Pseudomonadota; class Gammaproteobacteria; order Vibrionales; family Vibrionaceae; genus Aliivibrio; species Aliivibrio sp. SR45-2. The sequence continues at coordinate 81,051 of NZ_CAWPRC010000172.1, forward strand.
GTACAGAGTCGAATTAAACAGGTTGTTTTTGGTGCAGCGGATTTAAAAACAGGGGCATCAGGCAGTGTCATTAATTTGTTTACAGCAGCCACTGCTTTTCATTTTGTTGAGTGTGAATCTGGATTAATGGCTGATGAGTGTCGTGAACAGCTACAAGCTTTTTTTAAGCGTAGACGAAAAGAGAAAAAAGAAGAGAAACAATTGCAGCGAGAGGCTGAAAAGAAAGACGAATTAGAGAGTAAATAACAGAAAGCAGAGACAAAAAGGCAAGTTCACGGTTAATTTGCCTTTTTAAAGTACGTTAACAAAGGAGGAATAAAGGTAATTAACGACAAAAGAGAGCTTCATTTTCATCAAAAAGAGACAGTGCATAAGTGCGTTGGCGATGAAGTACTTTTTTATGGTTATTTAATAATTTACGTCGACGCTGAGTACTTCCCCTAAGCGAGGTTTGTGTTTTTAGTTTTCTTCTATTAGAGATCATTGATCCCCCTTCCATTTAACAAGCAAAAAATTAAGGTTAATCACTTACCCTTAATTCGAGTGATTTTCTAATCTATTTAGCTCAGAGTATGTGGTAATTGTTACCGTTATATGAACGTTCTCATCGAGTCAGCCGTTATCATCCTAATGCCTTTTTTATACAGTAACAAATTACTGACTTGAAACTGCGTGGCTTGCCGTAGACGTTGCTGATGACAATGGAACATCAATGACAGTTAAATCTTCAACGGTGATATCTTCTTGGATTAATTTGTTTGCTTGTTCTTGTTCATAACCAATAATACTTTGGTAATAACGACGGATGTTTTCAACGTAGTTTTGAGCTTCATCACCACGAGCAAATCCATAGCGAAGGTATTTGTAATAACGTTTCTGGCGTAACAAAGGCAAATTGTCTTTTACGTCTGTCCATGAATTAGGATCGCCCCCTAATCGTTGTGTTAAACGACGGGCGTCCATCATGTGTCCGAAACCAATGTTATAAGACGCTAAGGCAAACCAAATTTTCTCATGTTCGGTAATGGAATCTGGTACACGTTTTACTATACGACGTAAATACTCAGCTCCCCCGCGAATGCTTTCTTCTGGGTCTAATCGATTTTTAACCCCAACAGATTGAGCCGTTGGTAAGGTGAGCATCATCATGCCTCGCACACCTGTAGGAGATTTAGCAATAGGGTTCCAATGTGACTCTTGGTATGAGAGAGCGGCTAAGAAACGCCAATCAAAATCCCCTGCGTATTTTTTAAATAAAGGTTCCCATTTCGGTAACTTACTTTCTAGTGAACGAATGAAAGCACGTGTATCAACGTAATCGAACGTTTCTACGTGACCAAAATATTTTTCTTCTAGTAATGCTAATTTACCACTGCTTTTTAGCTCACCAAAAAACTCAATCAATAATGCCTGAAGGCTATCGTCTTCTGTTTTTTGTAAGAACCAAGCGATAGGTTGATCTTCGGTTAACTCAAAAGCGACAGCGAGATCGGGATGAATTCGTTGGGTAAGAGACAGCTCAACCGAATCGGCTAAGGTGTAATGTATTTCACCGCGTGCGACTTGTTTTAATAGTTCACTTACATCCGTATTATCTTCTGTAGACCATTCTAATTTTTTATATTTTTCTTTTAATTTTAATAAAGTGCCTTCAAAACTAGAATCTTTCACAATCGTTAAGTTTTCATCTAATTCTGTGAGGTTTTTGATATTTCGAGGGCGCCAGTTCCCTTTTTTATATACGACCTGTTGACTCACATAATAATAAATTGGTCCGGTACGAAAGTTTTCTAGACGTTCAGGGGTAATGGTCATATTAGCGGCAACAATATCGACTTCGTTGCGGTTTAGCGCTGGGAATAAACCTGAATACGTATAAGCAGGCGTGATTTCTAATTTTACATTTAGCTTTTCAGCAAAGGCTTTCGCAAGATCATAATCAAGCCCTGTAGGACCGTTCGAGCCAATATAATAAGAGAGTTGATTGTTTAATGTACTGACTCTTAAGATGCCACGTTCTCTTACTTGCTCTAGTTTTGTTTTTGGTTCTGATTCTACTTGGCAACCCGTTAAGGTAAATACAAGCGTAGAAATAACCAGGCAAGATTTTAGAAGACGATAATATCGGATGTGGCTCAAGTCAGAATGCTCTTTTAAATAAGTAGGGCGTAGTTATATCAAATGGGAGAAAAAGAGGCAAAAGCGCAGTAACAAATTAGAACAATAAAGAGAGATTAAGGCCAATATTTGCATCAAGTGTACATTTTATATTCAAATTCATTAAAACAGAGGGGCGTTTCTCTTTTTTTGAAAAAAAATACGCAAACGGTTGCTTTGGGTGTTACTTCACAAAACAAAATCCTTTATAATGCGCTCGCAATACCAGAGGTAACATCGGCATAGTCGCTATGTGATATGAGTAATTAATTGAGTTGATTGCTTTTAACATCATGAAACTATTCCAATATTACCTTTAATTCATTGCCAAAGAGACCTAAGTACATGAGAATTTTGCGTGGTTCACCTGCTCTATCTGTATTTCGTGTTAATAAGCTGCTTGAGCTTTGCCGTGAACTGAGTTTACCTGTAACAGGTATTTATGCTGAGTTTGCCCATTTTGCTGATGTAAAAGCTGACCTTGATGCGTCTGAAGTTGAAAAGTTAGAAAAACTACTGACTTATGGTCCAACGATTGAAGAACATGAACCTGAAGGGTTGTTGCTTCTTTCTGCCCCTCGTCCGGGTACTATCTCTCCTTGGTCTTCAAAATCTACTGATATCGCCCATAACTGTGGTTTATCAAATATCGCACGTTTAGAGCGCGGTACTGCTTATTATGTAGAAACCTCTGAAACACTTTCTGAACTTCAATTAGTCGAACTAAAAGCCATTCTTCATGATCGCATGATGGAAGTGGTCTTTACTGATTTTGAATCGGCAGCGGCATTGTTTACGGTTGCAGAACCGATTCCTTATGCTGAAGTTGATCTACTTGTCGGTGGTCGTAAAGCGCTAGAAAACGCAAACGTTACCCTAGGTCTTGCATTGGCTGAAGATGAAATCGATTACCTTCTTGAAAGCTTTACCGAAAAACTAGGTCGTAATCCGACTGACATTGAATTAATGATGTTTGCACAAGCGAACTCAGAGCATTGTCGCCACAAGATTTTCAATGCAGATTGGACTATTGATGGTGTGAAACAAGATAAAACCTTGTTCAAAATGATCAAAAATACCTTTGAAGTTACCCCTGAGCATGTACTTTCTGCTTACAAAGATAATGCCGCGGTAATGACGGGGTCAACCGTTGGTCGCTTTTTCCCTGATCCAGAAACACGCCAGTACAACTACCACCAAGAGAAAACACATATCTTGATGAAAGTTGAAACCCATAACCACCCAACGGCAATTTCTCCTTGGCCGGGTGCATCAACAGGTTCTGGTGGTGAAATCCGTGATGAAGGCGCAACCGGTATTGGTGGTAAACCAAAAGCTGGTTTGGTTGGTTTCTCTGTATCTAACTTAAAAATTCCTAACTTTGTTCAACCATGGGAAACGGATTTTGGTAAGCCAAGCCGTATCGTAACCGCACTTGATATTATGCTTGAAGGCCCTCTAGGCGGTGCAGCATTTAACAATGAATTTGGTCGTCCAAATCTATTAGGTTACTTCCGTACTTACGAAGAAAAAGTAAATTCACACAATGGTGAAGAAGTTCGTGGTTACCACAAACCAATCATGCTTGCGGGTGGTTTAGGTAATATCCGTGATGATCATGTTCAGAAGAAAGAGATCCCTGTGGGCGCAAGCTTAATTGTTCTTGGTGGTCCAGCAATGAACATCGGTCTTGGTGGTGGTGCTGCATCGTCAATGGCATCAGGTCAATCGGCTGAAGATCTTGATTTTGCTTCAGTGCAACGTGAAAACCCAGAAATGGAGCGTCGTTGTCAGGAAGTTATCGACCGTTGTTGGCAGCTTGGTGATGCAAACCCAATTGCATTTATCCACGATGTAGGCGCAGGTGGTATTTCAAACGCATTACCTGAGCTTGTTGATGATGGTGAACGTGGTGGTATCTTCAATCTACGTGATGTACCAAATGATGAGCCGGGCATGAGCCCACTTGAAATTTGGTGTAACGAATCTCAAGAACGTTATGTTATGGCTGTTGCTGATAAAGATTTAGCAACGTTTGAAGCGATTTGTAAGCGTGAACGTGCACCTTATGCCGTCGTTGGTAAAGCAACAGAAGAGCGTGATCTAAAATTAGAAGATTCACATTTCGACAATACGCCAATTGATATGCCAATGGACATCCTTTTAGGTAAGACACCTAAGATGCACCGTGATGCTAAGACACTAAAAGCAAATAACTCGGCGCTTGATTGTTCTGGCATTGAATTGAATGAGGCGATTGAGCGTGTTCTTCGTTTACCTACCGTCGCTGAAAAAACATTCCTAATCACCATTGGCGATCGCTCAGTAACAGGTCTTGTTGCTCGTGATCAAATGGTTGGTCCTTGGCAGGTTCCTGTTGCGAACTGTGCAGTAACAGCGGCAAGTTATGATACTTACCACGGTGAAGCGATGTCACTGGGTGAACGTACACCGGTTGCTTTATTAGACTTTGGTGCATCAGCACGTTTAGCGGTTGGTGAGGCAATTACAAACATTGCAGCAACGAATGTGGGTGATATTAAACACATTAAACTGTCTGCAAACTGGATGTCTCCAGCGGGTCACCCTGGTGAAGATGCGGGTCTTTATGAAGCAGTTAAAGCCGTTGGTGAAGAGCTTTGCCCTGCACTTGGTTTGACTATCCCGGTGGGTAAAGACTCTATGTCGATGAAAACCAAATGGGAAGAAAATGGCGAGCAGAAAGAAGTGACGTCTCCACTTTCTCTTGTCATCACTGCTTTTGCTCGAATTGAAGACGTCCGTAAAACAGTGACTCCTCAGTTAAGAACCGACAAAGGTGAAACATCGTTAGTTCTTATTGACTTGGGCAACGGTAAAAACCGCATGGGTGCAACGGCACTGGCACAAGTTTACAAACAATTGGGTGATAAACCGGCTGATGTCGATAACGCAGTACAGCTGAAAGGCTTCTACGAAGGCATTCAAACATTGGTTGCTAATGATCAACTAGTGGCTTACCACGATAAGGGCGACGGCGGTTTATTTGTAACACTTGCTGAAATGGCGTTTGCTGGTCACTGTGGTGTGAACGCGAATATTGAAGCGCTGTTACTTGAATCAGAGAGCAATGAAAATACGCTTGCTGTGTTGTTCAATGAAGAATTAGGCGCAGTAATTCAAGTTCGTAACGAAGATCTAGATTCCGTTCTATCAACATTAACAGCAAATGAGCTAGGTGAATGTTCACACGTTATCGGCTCTGTTGCTGATTCAGACGAGCTAGTAATTAAATCTGGTGAGACAGTTGTCGTTGAACGTAACCGTACTGAGTTACGTACTATTTGGGCTGAAACAACACATAAAATGCAAGGATTACGTGATAACCCTGAATGTGCAGACCAAGAACACGAAGCGAAGAAAGACAATTCAGACCCTGGCCTAAACGTTAGCCTTAGTTTTGATGTGAACGAAGACATTGCGGCTCCAATTATTGAAGCGGCTATGATCAATAAAGGGGCCAAGCCTAAAATGGCAATCTTGCGTGAGCAAGGCGTTAACTCGCATGTGGAAATGGCAGCAGCGTTTGACCGCGCAGGTTTTGAAGCCACTGATATTCACATGAGTGACATTCTTACTGGCTCTGCGGTACTTGAAGAGTACAACGGTCTTGTCGCGTGTGGTGGTTTCTCTTACGGTGATGTATTGGGCGCTGGTGAAGGTTGGGCTAAATCGGTTCTGTTCAACGAAAAGACTCGTAATCAATTTGAAGATTTCTTCAAACGTGAAGATACGTTCTCTCTAGGTGTGTGTAACGGGTGTCAAATGCTGTCTAACTTGCGTGAATTGATTCCTGGTGCAGAGTATTGGCCTCGTTTCGTTCGTAATGAATCAGAGCGTTTTGAAGCACGTTTCAGCCTAGTTGAAGTTCAGAAATCTGATTCTGTTTTCTTCAATGGAATGGAAGGTTCTCGTATGCCTATTGCTGTTTCTCATGGCGAAGGGCGTGTTGAAGTTCGTGATAATGATCACCTAAATGCAATCGAAAACTCAGGAACTGTTGCGCTACGTTATGTTGATAATAATGGCAATCAGACGCAACAGTACCCGAATAACCCGAACGGTTCACCAAATGCAATCACTGGTTTAACAACGACGGATGGTCGAGTGACGATCATGATGCCTCACCCTGAGCGTGTCTTCCGTACGGTTGCTAACTCTTGGGCGCCTGAGTCTTGGGGGGAAAATGGGGCATGGATGCGTATGTTCCAAAATGCACGTAAGAACATTGGTTGATTTGCTGTTTTAATGAGCAGGAAATCAAACATTAATTAAAAAATGTGATTAATTAGAATAAATTTATTTCTAATTTTGTTTTACAATAAGACAAAGGGTTGGGTAAAGACGACTCTTTTATTAAAAACCGTTGGGATGAAAATCTCAGCGGTTTTTTTATGTGTAAAATATGAGTTATTGGCATATGCCAATAATTGAGTGTATGGTGTGATCATTCAATGTTACTTAATGAGGTTTTTATGATTTACGCCATTCCAAGTCATCGAGATAAAATCGCCCCCCATTTTTCTAAAGCTGAGCAGTTTTTAATTCTGGATGATAGAAAAGGAAGGTCTATTTCTATTGATAATCCGGCGAAGGAGATTACTGGCTGCAAAGGAAAGAAAGCATTGTTAGACATGTTAATAATGCATGGAGTTGAAGCGGTGGTGGTTCGTAATATCGGAGAGCGATTATTAACTAAGTTATTGAGCCGTAATGTGGATATTTACCAAGCAACAAGAATGAGTCAATTGTCTTCAATTCATCCCTCTAGGTTAGAAAAAATCATGGATTGCAGTGCTGCAAAACAATCTATAAATCATTTAAATAAAGTGGGGTGCTCTGAGGGGCGAAAAACAGAAAGAATTCAAGCAAAAATATTAGCGCCTCGTTTGATTGGAGTAGTCGCTAAAATGCTTAATTTCCGTAAAGGTGAGGAGGGATTATGATGACATTCATGGTGACTTTTTGTGTTTTTTTAGCCGTGATTTTAATGATGGCCATCGGCGTTATTTTTCACCGACAAAGTATTAAAGGCAGTTGCGGAGGGTTAAGTATTTTAAAGGTAAAGCGTGTTTGTAATTGCAAGACAACCTGTATTGAAGAGGCGAAACAATCGTTATATCAAATTCAAGAACCTCAACGTTAGTGGTTTCAAACAAAGCACTACTTGCTTAGCATTAGTGCTTTTCCTTCAATGATACTTTGTGCTGTTTTTGCTCGTGCTCGTTTAATGATGTTTCCAAACGTTTGACGAGATATTCCCATTTGGTCAGCACAAGCTTGTTGATTGAGCCCATGAAGATCGGATAGGCGAATGGCTTCAAATTCATCAGGTAATAATGACACTTGTTCTAGTTCTGTCATGGGAATGCCATTAGGTTTGAAGCAACTATGAGCGGGTCTACAGCGTATATTTCGTTCTATTATTGGTCTGGCCATGAAAGTGTCCTCTGCTTTAATTGGGTAACCATAAATGAGAGACGTAAATATGCCAATGATTATTATATAAAGGGCATAACATTAATCGATATAATCATGATTGATAACTCCAACTATCCCTCTTAGGTTCTCTTTGGTAAAATGCGTGCTCTTTAATTTGAGAGTACGGAACAATAATGAAAAATACGCATGTCACAATTGGTTTAAGTAACCCAAAAAGTCCGACGAATGTTGGCGCAGTGATGCGTGCTGCTGGTTGTTATCAAGTGGATGATGTTCGTTATACTGGTGAAAGGTATGACCGTGCTGCTAAATTTCAAACCGATACAAAAAAAGCAGTAAATAAAATCCCGCTAACTAGCGTTGAGTGCTTACTTGATAACTTAGCCGATGACATGAAAATTGTGTGTGTTGAGTTAGCTGAAGGCGCTATTTCATTACCTGAATTCAAACATCCAGATAAAGCGATATATGTATTTGGTCCAGAAGATGGTTCGATTACACAACAAGTGGCTGACCGTGCTGATCACGTTGTTTATATTCCAACCGTGGGTTGCATGAATTTAGCCGCAACGGTTAATGTACTTTTATATGATCGCTTAGCTAAATCAGTCGATATTGTAAAAGGTGATGAATTGATTCGCAGTAGTCGAGATAATAGAAATCACTTAGTTATTAAAGAGAAAGAATAATCTTTCTGGATGTTTTTCATATAAGACCTATGCTTTTAAAGTGTGAACACTATATTAAGTAGAGGGAATTATGAAGAAAAGCATCATCAAAGTCATTGCAATATCGGCCGTAGCACTAACGTTATCGGGTTGTGTTGGTAGTAATGCCGTCACGGGAATGTTGATGAAATTTAACGTTCAAGTCGTGGATAACCGTTATGCTCGTGCCGGAGTTAACTTCTTGTTAACCCCTGTTTATGCTCTGACATTAGCATCGGATTATATTGTCTTTAACTCATTAGAATTTTGGACGGGTAAAAACGTACTGACTGGAACACCTCATATCTTTGATAGTAAAGTCGATACGATGATGAAGATTAATGACAGCCTTGATGATTCATTAAAAACAGCACCAATTCCTCTTTCATCAAATCGTGCTATCGAATCTGGTCAAATGAAGAAAATTGATGAAAATACGGTTCAAATGGACATTACTTATAATAATGGCGAGAAAGCCGTGTTATTAGGGGTAAGAGATGGCAATCACATTACTTACTATATGGATGGACAAATCGTATCAGAAACAAGTATCGAAGCACTTGAAGAACTGGCTGCATCAAGAAGCTAACGTCTCATTCAAATAAATAACGATTGATGATCTCATCAATCGTTATTTTATAAGTAAAATAAACGATTGGTTCGATTTCGGTTTTAATTTACGTCAAACTTACTCTTGGTATTATGGTTGCTATTTTCGACGAATAATAGGTTGAAGATATGTCGTATCGAGATCTTGGTAAGAGAAGGATTAACGATGATAATGGCTTGGAAGGAAACGATATATCTTTTGGGCGCGTGCTAATTTCAATTTTATACTTTTTCGAGGGATGCTCAGTACATCTTTTTGGTGCATTTTTATTGAAATGTGTTCTAATAGCGGGCATTAAAGGGAATGCAAGTATTATACTGCAGTTATAGATGGATTTTTTAGTAATGATCTATCCCTTAACTATCGAATTCTAGGAAATAAAAATGGCAAAGTTTGATTACCGTATTGTAGAAAAACGCAACGCTTGGGCTGCTGAAATTACGCGCCAAGTTACTTCTCGCAGAACGGTTGTATCTAAGCGTCAACTTGGTTTTGAAAGCGAAGCTGAAGCAGTTGAATGGGCTCAAAAAGAGCTTGTTGAATTTGCAAAGACTCAAGCTGTTCGTAACGATCGTAAAGCTGATCAACGTAGCGAAAAAGAAGAAATGATCGCTCGTAAGAAAGAAAAATCAGCGGCACAAAAAGCAGAATATGAAGCTGCTCGTGATGCGAAAGAAGACGAAAGCGAATACGATTACGACGAAGAGTAATCTTCTCTATCTATTTAAAATAAAAAAGGCGCTTATTGAGCGCCTTTTTTGTGCCTGTTATTTTATTTTATGTTATTGAGCGTTCATTAATGTCAGTTTCTCGCCAATCGGTTGTGAGAAATTAAACCCATCATGTTTATCCCAGTTAATTGACCATGTCATCACACCACCAAAATTCGGGTATAATTTATTTGGAACAACGGTGCTGCATGCTGAGCCATAAGTGACACAATCTAATGCATCTATAATGTTTTGTGTTGGCGCTTGTCCTGAGTTTGCTGAACTTGGTCCTGAAGGTAGACCAATAGCGACTTGATCATCTCTTAGTGGAGCAAAGAAAGAGCCATCAGCGAGTTCAAACCCTTCAACGAGCATTTTTACCGACGCTACCATCATATCAACGGATCCTTCTGGAGCCGCTCCTGGCATGTATGGATTTGCTAATCCGCCATTGTTATATAATTGAACATGAAGAAGATCTAATGTATCTCGAACTTGGTCTATTACTGGAATATAAGCGCCCCAAATACCGCTGTAAGCAACCATTCCACCTTGAACATAAGGATGTTCTGGTGCCATGGTTAAATACATGTCTCCGCCCATATTCATTTCTATTTGTTTTAGTGCCGTAGGTAAGCGAGCTTGAATTTGTGTGCCATGAAGTAAATTCGATCCGCTTTCTAAATCGATATCTAGCCCATCAAAGCCCCATTCATCAATAAGTGCGGTTAAACTACTGACAAAATTGGCTTCATCTTGTTCTGTATTTAAGGTTATTGTGCCTTCTGCACCACCAAGAGAAAGTACAAATATTTTTCCTTTTGCCTGTAACGCGGCCATGTCTTGTTTAAATTGATTAGGATCTAGAGCGAGACAGCTACTGTGAATATCGCCAGAGTAGAGGTTGAAATGCACCGTTCCGTTGCTGTTTCTATCATTATCAGCAAATGCAATATCGATAACGTCCCACTCATCAGGCATTTCCGATAAACGAATAGGGCAACCAGAACCGTTAACGAAATTATGCCAATAACCAATTAATTTATGCGTTGCTTGGCTTTGTTCTAGAACGGTAATACTTGATGCTATTGAGAGTGCTTTATTTCCTTGGGTATCAGTGGCCTCTGTTGAAATGGAGTAAGAACCAATAGCACTTGGTGTCCAATTGGTATTGTATGGTGTTGTTGTGTCTGACCCAATGATTGCCCCATTAATTAAGAAATCAACCTGAGTTATCGAGCTGGTTAATGAAGTTGCGGTTGCACTTAGTTGAGTAACTTTTCCTAAGGCAAGGCTCGATCCAGATGCAGGGGAAGTTAGACTTGTCACTACGTTTTGATCACTGACAGTAACAAGAATATTATTGTCACTGTTATTTCCTTCATTATCGGTTGCTACGGCTTTTAGTGTGTTATTTCCAATTAAGGCGGCAGTCCAAGTCATGGAATAAGGGGCTTGAGTATCAGCGCCTAGTGTAATGTCATTTGCAAAGAATTCTACGCCAACAATGCTGCCATCACTGTCGTTTGCGGTGGCATTTATTATAATGGACGATCCTGCAAGAATGACGCTGTTATCACTTGGTGAAGTAATGGCGACCTCTGGTGGAGTGCTACAAACGCCTAGCCCTGTCCATGCATCTTGCCAGCTTGAGCCTGTGCCAGGAGCATACGCCCAATCAGATGAAGAAGAACACCAGCCACCGACATCACAACGATATTTTTGATTAATATTTTGTATTTCATCGCCTTGAGTGTAAGCCGTTCCTGATTTGTATTGAGGTAAGCCTGCACAACCACCGCTAGATGGTTCCGTGATGGTTAAGATACTTTCTTGGCTGATGCTTGACTGTTCATCATTATCGATCGCTTTTGCTTTAAAACGATGCGTTCCCTTTGTTGCTGCCCATAAGTGTTCAAAAGGCACGGAACTGTCTGTAAAAACCAATTCGCTATCAACATAAAACTCGACATAAGCGACTTGACCATCGTTATCTGTTGCGTCTGCGGACATTAATAAAGCATCGCCGACAGAGAGAACTTCATTGCCCGTTGGTGAGAGAAGTTGTATTGATGGTGGGATTAAATCCCCGGTTGATTGTACGTGAATAGAGACGGATTCAGCCGTTGAACTGCCTTCATTATCAGTAGCGATCACTGAAATTGATGTCGTGTTTTTTAGTGCTACCCAATCCGTGTTATACGGTGGGGCGGTGATTATCTTAATGGATTGGCTATCCGCTAAAAATTCAACACGAGTAATTTCTCCGTCACTATCCACAGCATTGGCTTGTAATGTGATGGCACTTCCTTCTGCAATCGCAGCATTATTTAAGGGGGAGATGATGGACAGTGTTGGTGCGGCATTCCCGCCACTATTATCGCATTGACCTAAACGTTTCCATTCTTGCCATTCACCAGAATGTGTTTCTGGTGAATGTCCTTGGGACCACCATTGTGCTTGGTATGCAATCTGATTTTGTTGTATTTCAGCACCACCGCTGTAGGGTTCTGAATTTTGCCAAAGAGGGAGTGAACTGCAATCAAAAGCATTGGCTCCGTATGAAATAAAGAGAGCAGAAGCAATAGCACTGTTAATGAAAATCCGTTTCATAGATATATCCTTAATCGAGTAAGTCGGGGGGATTGACTCTTAAGTTTTAGTCGATAATTAAGAAGGTATTTCATTTTGTTTTGCTATTTAACAGGAGATCACAGGGATTCACTCTATTCTCATTGAGTTACGATTCTTTTTGGAAATACTTCACATTAAAAATGGGATAGGAAGTTAAAGCGGTTATCTTTATTTTTGTTATGATAAGCGGTCGATTTTATGGGTTATCTAACATGATAGAAAAAGAAGCGTTATTAGATTCAATCATTCAACAATTACGTCAAGTTCACCAAATGGCGTTAGAGGCGACACAGCGAGCGATTGAACAAGCGACAGATAAAGAAGCCATAGCTCGAAGTAAGTATGAAACGTTTGGTTTAGAAGCCTCGTATTTAGCGCATGGGCAAGCTCGAAGAGTGTCAGAATGTGATGCCGATATTTTAGCGTATCGTAAATTACCACGCTTAGAATACGGTGAAGATAGCGTGATAAATCAGTGTGCGTTAGTGACATTAGTGAATCAGGATGATATCGAAAGTCAGTTCTTTATTGGACCGTCAGCGGGGGGGATAAAAGTGACTCATGAAGACATGACATTTTTGTTGATCACGCCATCAGCACCCTTAGGTAAGGCCATGATAGGAAAGCAGCTTGGGGATGAATTCGAACTTGACTTAGCTGGAAGAAAACAACAATACGAAATTATTGGTGTTCAGTAATACCGGTAAATATTATGAATAAAATAAGAGAGGCGAACCTCTCTTATTTTTGTTTTTGGTATCGAAATATCAAAGGGTAGATGTTGTGATCTGCCCATTCGTTAGTTGATCAGTATCGGCATCAATCATTTCATCGATGTACGTTTCAACTGTTTGACCGACCATCTCATCATCTTCAGAAAAGTAAGCTAAATTGAAAATAGCGTCCCCTTCATTAACTAATGGTAATGTTTGTTGGCCAATAACGATGCCACCTTTATGTGCGATAATCTCGATCTCACCGTGCCCAAGTGGCGCACTGATATAAGCAAGAACTTGATCTTTTTCAACTTGCTCACCGAGTGTCACGATAGTACGTAAGATACCGTCGCTTTCTGCTCTAAGCCAGCCAGTTGATTTCGCAATAATGGCTGTTGGTAAGCGCTTTCTACTGGCTTTTAACATACCAATAGATTGCATTACTCGTTGTACACCCACATATCCAGCATTGATCGCTATCGGTTCAAAGCGCAATGCTTCACCGGCTTCGTATGTTAATACTGGAATACCGCAACGTTCAGCTTCACTGCGTAACGAACCATCTCGTAATGGCGAATCTACAATCAATGGTGTTGCGAATGCTTTTGCAATTCGTAACGTTTCAGGATTACTTAGATTGGCACGAATTTGAGGTAAGTTTGTTCGATGAATCGCTCCGGTGTGCAAATCAACAATATAATCACAACGTTTTGCTATTTGGGTGAAAAAGGTATTTGCCATGCGTGATGCCAAAGAGCCTTTTTCTGAACCAGGGAAGCAACGGTTTAAATCTCGGCGATCGGGTAGATAACGAGATTTATGAATGAAACCAAAAACGTTAACAATAGGCACTGCAATTAAAGTGCCTTTTAGGGTTTTTGGGTCAATGTTATTGATTAACTGTCGAACAATTTCAACCCCATTGAGCTCATCACCATGAATGGCCGCATTGACCATCAGGATTGGGCCAGCATGCTGGCCATTAATGATTTCTACAGGGATAGATAAAGGTGAGTGGGTATAAAGCTTTGCGGCTTCAATCTCAATGACCTTTCTTTCACCGGGTGCAACTGAATGCGTTAGTATGTCGAATGCTTTGTTCTGTCTAGCCTTTGCCACGAGTTTTAGTCCCTTTTGTCGCTGCATTTTTCTCAATAAAATCAACAATTAAACCAGCAACGTCTTTACCTGTAGCGGCTTCAATGCCTTCTAAGCCAGGTGAAGAGTTCACTTCCATAACTAATGGGCCACGATCAGAGCGAAGTAAATCGACACCTGCTACGTTCAATCCCATGATATTTGCTGCTGCTACTGCTGTTTTACGTTCTTCTGGAGTCAGTTTAACCAGTGACGCAGAACCACCACGGTGTAGGTTAGAACGGAATTCGCCTTCTGCACCTTGACGTTTCATTGCTGCAATCACTTTGCCACCAATAACGAAACAACGGATATCTGCACCGCCAGCTTCTTTGATGAACTCTTGAACCATAATATTCGCTTTTAAGCCCATAAATGCTTCAACAACACTTTCTGCTGCTTTTCTTGTTTCTGCAAGAACAACACCAATACCTTGAGTGCCTTCTAAGAGCTTGATCACAACTGGCGCGCCGCCAACCATATCAAGTAAATCTTTTACATCATCAGGCTTGCTTGCAAAACCCGTGATTGGCATACCAATGCCTTTACGAGAAAGCAGTTGCATTGAACGTAATTTATCGCGAGAACGAGTGATAGCAACAGATTCGTTCACCGGGTAGACATTCATCATTTCAAATTGACGTAATACAGCAGTACCATAAAAAGTAACTGATGCGCCAATACGAGGGATAATCGCATCGTAATTAATCAGTTCTTCACCTTTGAAGTGAATTTGAGGTTTTTCTGAATTGATATTCATATAACAGCGTAATGCATCAATTACTTTTACTTCATGACCACGGCTTTCTGCCGCTTCAATTAAACGGCGAGTAGAGTAAAGGTCTTGGTTACGAGATAAAATACCGATTTTCATTATACAATTTCCTCAAAATCAACTAGGTAAGACGACGATGGATCAACAACAATGCGGTCTTGCATTGATGATCTGCCAAGTAACATACGAAACACCATTGTTTCTCGGTTACTTAATGTTATTTCTGCTGGCCATTCTTGGCCTGCTAGTCGGATCATGGTTCTGATCACATAGCGCATTTCTTCTTGCCCACTTGAGCTTTTTACTACTCGCTTATCAACAATTGGAGCTTCGCATATTTGAACAAAATCATTATTACGTTTTTCAGGATGGATCCAGAAGCGAACCCATGCTTCACCATCTTTGGTAAAGGGCTCAACTTTAAACGCATGTAAACAAGATGTTTGGGCGCCAGTGTCGACTTTTGCCTTAATTAATTTAATACCAAGCTCGGGAAGGCTAAGAGACTCTCGCCATCCAACCATGATTTTATTTGTCATTAATATTTTCTCAAATAGAAAAATCTACAACAAGTATAGTAAATACGTTGCAGATATCTAACCCATTTGGCTACCATCTAATTTGTCTGAACTGATATGTTCAGTAGTCTGGAGTTTGGTGGAATACGTAGAGAGGTGTTATAGGATGTGTACACCGTGACTCAATAGGCGCGAATTTATCAGCAGTTTTAAATTTCGTCAAATAAAATATTCATTATAATTTTGACGCGCGTCACATTAGTTTTTTTAATGGATAGCCATTTGTGAATGGAATTAAGCTTTCTATTCACACTGTTTAAAAAAAGAGCACTATGTTAGTGGGTATTTTGACAAATAATGAATAGATATTATGTTGTTTTCTTATTTTAAAGTAGATGGAGTCTCTGCTTTCTTATTGTTAAGAGAAATAAATGAATGAAGCGAGTATTTAAATCTGGTGTTTAATTACGAGTGAAGTTATTATTCGCTTATTGTACTAGTGTGGTGATACAGAGATGACGACAGGTAACAGAGAAAGTTTTAGTTCACGATTAGGATTTATATTATCAGCTGCTGGTGCAGCGGTGGGTCTGGGTAATATTTGGGGCTTCCCAACTCAGGCAGCAAGCAATGGTGGTGGTGCCTTTTTATTGGTTTATCTCATCATGATCCTTGTGGTGGCTTTCCCTATGCTTGTTGTCGAAATGGCGATCGGTCGTCATGGTCAAGCAAACCCAGTAGACAGTATGCGATCTCTGACTTCAAATCCAATGGGTAAGCGTTTTGGTGCTTTTGTTGGGTGGATTGGTCTGAGTGTACCTAGTGTTGTACTGATGTTTTATAGCATTGTTGGTGGTTGGTTAATCTGTTTTCTATTTGGTGCGATGGCCAATGTTGTTGGATTGCATGATCTCGCTGAGTGGTTTAAAGGTTTTAGCATTGAACGTAATTTACTGGGTACGATACTCTTTTATGTATTAACTATTTTAATCGTACAAGGTGGAATTAAAGACGGTATTGAAAAATGGTCTACTCGTTTGATGCCGGCATTATTTGTTTTATTTGGATTATTGTTTGTTTATATCATGATGCAGCAGGGTGCTGTTGAAGGGCTAAAGCATTATCTGATTCCTGATTTTGAAAAAGTAATGGATAAAAAATTGATTCTAGCAGCCATGGGGCAAGGCTTTTTCTCGCTAACCATTGGTGGCTGTTCAATGCTGATTTACGGATCGTATTTAAGTAAGACAGAGAATTTACCTAAAATGGCGATGAACGTTACTTTAGTGGATACCGCTGTGGCATTTGTTGCGGGCTTAGTGGTTATGCCTGCGATGTTTGTTGCAATGCAAAAGGGCGTTCAAATTTATGCCGAAGATGGATCGTTATTAAGTTCTGACACGTTGGTGTTTACGGTTTTACCAATGATGTTTGATAGCTTAGGTTTATTGGGCGATCTGTTCGCCATTGCTTTCTTCTTATTATTAACCATCGCTGCATTAACGTCTTCAATCTCAATGCTTGAATGTTCAGTTTCTTTAGTGAGTGAGCGATTTGAAACGAGAAGAACACCAACAAGCTGGGTATTAGGTTTATTAATTGCCGTGTTTAGTGTGGTGATTGTCTTTAATTTTTCTGAACTATTTGGCTTAGTTGCGATGATTGCAACGCAATATTTACAACCTGTCGCGGCATTATTGTTCTGTGTATTTGGTGGCTGGGTGTGGAGTCGTCACTCTAAAATTAAAGAGCTTGAGCAAGGTTATCCTGAATTCCAACAAGGTTTCTTTGGTAAAGTTTGGCCTCTGTATGTGAAATTTGTGTGTCCTGTTTTAGTTATCGCCGTATTGTGGGCATCGTTCTAATACACTTATAAATAAACAACATTAAGATAGAAAACAGCCAGCAGATAAATGCTGGCTGTTTTATTTTTAACTATCGAAAAATACGATACATTCAGTGGTTAATGCTTATTTTTTATCCCACGCATTAGCCCAAAGTTGGCTCTCTGCTGGAGCATAAGCAGAGCTTGAGCACCATGGAGTGTAAGGCCAAGCTTTACACTGATAAACATTACCATCTGTCGCTAAGACTTGGTCACCTTCAACGTATGTTTTCCCTGCTTCATAAGCGGGAACATCTGTTGTTGGTGGCGTTGTCGTATCTTCCGATACTAGATTAAAACTGTAACGTTCCTCTACTGAATTATCATCATTTGATGCCAATAGACGCATAGAGTAATACCCTTCTTCAACATTCGTTAATGGTAACGAAATCGCTTGGGTTCCTGTGACTTGTTCTGAGTATGACGTCACGCTGTTTCCCATACGGTCAATGATATCGACGGTAGTTGACGCCATCTCATTCGTCGTAATTGTAAACGTGATCGTTGCTGCTGAATCAATGACGGAATACTCGTTACTAAGTCCTGTAATTTTAGCGCTTAACTCTGCTTCTGGATCAGGTATTACGCCACCACAATCGGTATCACCAATCAGTTTCCAAACGCCCCATTCACCAGTGGTTCCCGGTTCATCGCCTTGAGTCCACCAGCCAGCTTGCCACGTTTTGCCATTGTGACTTGTCGTTTCATCTGTTAAATACACTTGGTCTGCTTTCCAAGGGCTCACGCAGACTTCAGAACCGTCATTTACGGTAACAGTACGTATTGCTGTTGCTGTTTGATTTGCGCTGTCTTTTACTGAATACGTTAATGAGTATTTACCAGCAAGAGTCGTATCGACTGATCCTTCAACGTTGATTTGAGACGTTAAGTCACCGTCTTCAGCATCTGTTGCTTTTACGCCCGTTAATGGATCAAATGCAGAGTCGATTTTTATTGTCGTATTGGTTACACCTGTAAGTTCAGGTAATGCACTGTAAACTTCGACATTGCGGCCTTGTTTTGTTTCGTTGCCATCAGAATCGGTCACGCTGTAAGTAAGTACATTATCACCAAGTACCTGTGTGTTTACTGAGCCTTCAACCGTGATTGATGACGTTACATCGCCGTCTTCTTTGTCCATCGCTTTTACACCCGCTAATGGCGAGAATACGGTACCGTGTTGAACTCGTGTATCAGATAGGCCACTAAATACAGGTTTACCAACGACTGGCGGCGGTGGTGTTTGACCATGAACATAAGGGCCATAATCATTAATAAAACTACTGTTGTATGGGGTACCCGCTGCATCTGTACCGACATCCCAATTAATTGACCATGTCATTACGCCACGTAATGGTTGGCCTTGTTGTTTTAGTGCATCGAATGCGTTGTAAAGATCTTGGGGTTCTTTAACAAACCCTGTTGCAGCTGCATCGCTATTGGTAGGAATACCGAAAACAAGTTTGTCATGAGGGATCTTATGGAAACCACGAGTTCCATTGATCAGAGAGTCAGAGATGTAATAAATAAACTTCTCTTTCATAGCATCACTGTTTTGAGTAATCCAAGCGTTCTCTTCATCAACCCAGACACCATCACCACCTTGGTTATAGAACTGTGGGTTAATCCAATCGTAGTAACCTTCTAGACGTTCAAGGTATGGGATGTACTTGTCGCCTGCTTTTAAGTAAGGGAATTCAGGAGCCATTGTGATGAGAAAGTTTTTACCTTGAGTACGGTAATGATCTTTCACCATTTTTAATGCTTCAGGAATTACCCATTGGTTATCTGCTGCGGTGACGGCGGCTTGTTCTAAATCGATGTCTAGGCCATCAAAGCCATACACTTCAACAAGACGAATTATTTCGTCTGCAAATGCTGTTTCGTCGCCACGCTTTAATTCGATGTGTGCATCAGCACCACCAAGAGCAATCACAACAGATCGACCTTGTGCATTTAATTCTTTAATTTGTTCGATGAATTCCGCTTCACTTAAACCAACGGTAGGATCAAGACGGAAAGTAGGGATACGACCTTCAGCGGTGTCGTATACTTTCATGAATGAAATATCGACCACGTTATACATTGGGTTTGTTTCTTTAAGTGTCATACAAGGCGCGTTACCTGCTTGGTAACCACGCCCATCACACCAGTTGTGCCAATAACCAACAACAATACCGCCTTCAGGGTTTGTCATATCATTTGCGTGGGATTGAACTGAAAAACCAGCACCTAATAACGCTAATGCGATAGTGTTTAGCTTCATTTTATTTGTTAGTAATGCCATACATAATTCACTCATAAAAGGTAAGTTAATCGGATTAATTAAATATATTAATAGATTTAATTAACGGTGATTAATAAAGAGAAATGAAATTATCATGGATATTTAAAAGTTATATTTTACAAATGTAACAAGATGTTTCCGTAAAGAGCATTTTTAATTTAATATTATTTATTTATGTGATTAACAATGAAAAAATCAGGTGTTTTTAAGTTAAGTGGTTAATTATTAACGATAATAATTAAGTTCGGTATTATTGGGTAAATCTGGGATAAGTATCACTTTAGTTGCGTTATTATCAATATATTCGATTTGGAATAGTTAAAATAAGGTGGGAGTAATGTCTCTTTTTATATTAACGTTTGTTGTTTTTATATTGATGAAATGATTAAGTATAAATATTAATATATAAATTTAATAATAAAGTAAGCAAGGAAAGAAGGGAGAGGCGAGAAGTGTTATTAAAAGGGAAACAATATATTAATTTCCCTTGTTAAATAGATTATCTGAATTGTTTGGCTTCTTCTAAATAATCAAAACCAGCGTCAGCTAATCTCTTTATTAATGCATCTTGATCTAATTCATAGAATTTCACGAAACAGTGAAGATCCCCAAATTCATCACGAATTTTCATATTAACGATACTCATTAACATAATTGGATCCATTGAAGCGACTTTTTCAGGTGTCATTACGCATCCTCAAAATCAGAAATTAATAAGTTTGCAGCAGCAAATGCGGCTTTTTCACGGGTTTCTTTTGGAAGAGAATCGTCGGCTGCAATGTCGTTTAATGATTTAACTGCACAGTTAATCGCTTGAGGAATATAACCTTGATCGCCACTGCCAATTAATGAGTACAGTTCACGAACCATGTCACAACAATCGTATACTTTCATAATACTTTCCATCTTAAAATGATAACTGTTATGAAGTTTACACTGAGAAATAAGGAAAACATAGATTAAAAAAAGCTGAAAAACGTAGGGGAAAACGTTTTTCAGCTTAGGAGCTAAATCAAGGCGTATGGTTAACTAAGTTATTCTTTATTTAAGAAAATTTGCGGCTCTCATTTTTTCAACGACCGCTAACTTTTGCTCTGCGCTTAGCGGCATTAGTGGTAAACGAGGATCACCAGCATTAATGTCGTGAAGTTCCATCGCGATTTTTCCTGCGGCCACACCACCAAACTCAACCAGCACTCGGATTAATTCAATAACGTTGGTCATTTTATTAAATACAGCGTCGTGGTCACCCTTATTGAAAGCCTCAATAATAGAATTAAAGTGAGGTGCTGCGTAGTTATAAGTACTGCCTACTGCACTTTTTGCACCAACGGCTAATGCGCCGGGTAGGAACTCATCAACACCAAACGGTACATCAAATTTACCATCACAAGCACGAAGACAACGTTGGTATTCGTATAAATCACCGCTGTTAAATTTAAGTCCTGATAAGTTAGGAATGCGTTTATCGGCTTGGATTAAAAACTCTTCCATATTCAAGTTTACGCCAGACATTCCTGAGTGGTAATAGTAAAATCCTTTTGATGGTGCCGCTGCAGCGATGGTTGCACAATATTCAACAA
Organism: Aliivibrio sp. SR45-2; assembly: GCF_963890165.1. Taxonomy (NCBI): domain Bacteria; kingdom Pseudomonadati; phylum Pseudomonadota; class Gammaproteobacteria; order Vibrionales; family Vibrionaceae; genus Aliivibrio; species Aliivibrio sp. SR45-2. The sequence goes on from NZ_CAWPRC010000172.1 coordinate 102,251, forward strand.
GATCAGCGACGCTACCTGGTTTAAAGAAACAAGGACCAATGGCTGAGGTCGCTAAAATATCAAGTGTATCGGCATGACGAGTTAGTTCTAATGTATCTACAATGCTAAGCGCACCAGTGTGAACAATGATGTCGAGTTTATGATTACAAGCACTTACCCAGCGTTCAGCAATTGCTTTACGTTCTTCTACGCTGCAATGAATGCCTTCACCTGTTGTGCCACATACATAAATACCTTTTACGCCATCATTAATTAAATGCTTGGCAATTTTATCAATCTCTTCAAAATTAACGTTACCTGAACTATCGAATGGAGTATGTGGAGCTGCAATTAAACCTGTTAACTTTTTCATGTCATCCTCATTAGATTATCTTTGTGAAGTCATTCTTCATTAATTTAAATACTTTGGAGTTAAACTAATATTATGGAGTAAAGTTTCATTTTGCAATATAAAAAGGGGAGGGTGATGCTGTAAATGTGATCTGTAAGCCCCATTTTTCAGATAAAATTTTTATATGCGCCTGATTTTCGGTTTTTAGGGGCGGTTAGTACAAACTAATCACGGAGTTACACTTCACAAATAAGGAGTGCCGTGACAAAATAAAATCAGTAGGTTGTTTTATTCAAGGATTATTTAATAATGTCCAACCATCATATTCAAATCAAAGCTGGCAATATCATTGATATGATCGGCAGTCTTTATAATAGCTTAACGCCATCATCAAAACGCATTGCTGATTATGTTATGGCTAACGCGACACAAGTGAGCAAGCACTCTATTGCAGAGTTATCACAGATCGTTAATGCGGGTGATGCGACCATCATTCGTTTTTGTCGTACTTTAGGATTTAAAGGCTACCAAGATTTTAAAATGGAACTTGCGATTGAGGTGTCTAATCTTCAAGGTCGCGAAAAAGAAATTTTTGATACGGATGTGACTGCGGAAGATAATGCGGAAGTCATAGGGCACAAGCTTCAAGCTACGATTGAAAGTGTATTGTCAGAGACCATGAACTTACTTAATTTTCAGTCTTTGGAGTTGGTAGCAGAAGCATTAAAAGATGCGAAAGCGATTTATTTTTTTGGGGTTGGTTCTTCTGGATTAACGGCAGAAAGCGCAAAGCATAAGTTTATGCGAATTGGTCTAAATGTAGATGCATTTACCAATAATCATTTTATGTATGTAAAGTCATCGCTAATGCAACCTGGCGATTTCGCTGTGGGTATTAGCCATTCTGGGTGTTCAGTCGAAACGACTAAAGCGTTGCGTTTAGCCAAAGATAACGGGGCTACGACGATTGCGATAACCCATAACCCACGCTCTGATATTACTAAGCATTCTGATTACGTGTTGGTTAATGGTAATAGACAAGGCCAATTACAAGGTGATTCTATTGGTACGAAAATTTCACAGTTATTTGTATTGGATTTAATTTATACCTTATTAGTGAAACGAGACATCAATGGTGCAAAAGCCAATAAACTGAAGACAACGGAAGCGTTGTGTCATAAATCCTAATAAAAGAAACCGCGAGTAGGATCTCTGCTCGCGGTTTTATTATCGTTGATAAGCTAATTTACCCATCTGAAACGTACTCATAACGTCATTATCGTCGTTTAATAACGTTATGTTTGCCTTATACCCTTCTTTTAGTTTTCCGTATTTGTTATCCATGTTTAATGCTTGAGCTGGATATAAACTTGCCATTCTTAGTGCTTCTTCTTTAGATAGCCCAACATGGTTTATCAGGTTTTTTACACCATCAATCATGGTAATCGCAGCACCGGCAATAGTGCCATCTTCATAATGGCATTTACCTTCTGTCACAAAAGCTTGTGTGCCTGCCATATCAAATTCAGTCAGATCAGTACCTGCGGGAGTCACGGCATCGGTCACTAAAAATAGTTTTTCTTTTAGTTGTTGATGAGCAATTCGAACGGACGGATAAGAGGCATGAATACCATCTACGATAATTCCCGCATACGGTTTTTGATCAAAAATATAACCGACCACTCCCGGCTCTCTTGAGCCTAATGGGGTCATGGCATTGTAAAGATGAGTTGCCATAGTAAAGCCAGATCTTGAATTTACATCCGCATAAGTGGCGTTTGTGTGCCCCATAGAAACGGTAATACCAGCGTCAGTTAAGCAATCAACAACGTCTTGAGAAACGTGCTCTGGTGCAACGGTAATTACCTTAATGTATGCGCTGTTTTTGGCGAGTAATAGTGCTGTCGTTAAGTCTAATTCGCGAATGTATTGAGCTTGATGTGCCCCTTTTTTTTCAATACTGATAAACGGGCCTTCAAGATGGAGACCTAAAACACCTTCTTGCTCTGCCTGATTAAAATCGGCCATCATTGTTAATGTGCGGTGTAGGTCTTTTTCGGTACAAGTGATTAAAGTCGGTAGGTATTGAGTCGTTCCATACATCACGTTTGTTTTATTCATTGTGTCTAAGGTCGATAACGCAATGTCCGTATTGAGCAGTACACCACCACACCCATTTAATTGGATATCAATAAATCCAGCTGTCGCTAATGCGCCATTTCCATCAATGCTATTGAGTGATAAAGATTGTGCTTTTTCCATTGAGATAATGGATGTGATCGTATCGTTAGTTATAATAATTGCTTGTTTTTTATCTGTTTTTTGGCCATCAAAAACGTCAATATTAGTAATCATATAATGATTATTTTGAGTGTTTTCTCTCTTCATTATTCTACCTTATTAATAAGTTTTTAATTTTAACTGGAGTTAAGCTCCAATTTATATACCGTTAAAAATACAGTAATGTTGAACCCCAATCAATTAAAATACCTATAAATAAAGGTTTTTGTTCGTTTGTTTTTTCGATGTTTTATTTTTTAGTCGATCTAGATCTCCATTTTAACATTCAATCGTTGAAGTTTAACTCCATAAATATATATTGGAGCAATACTATTATGTTGTTGCTAGATTTGGAGTTTGGCTTTATGGAAAGCAATATCAACAAAACATTGAATGCATTATCACAAGGTTTCGTTTCATCATGCCAACCTGTGGATGGTGGTGCGATGGACACCCCTGACATTATTGCTGCCATGGCAATCGCAAGCGTTGAAGGCGGAGCTGTTGGCTTAAGAATTGAAGGCATTGATAATTTAAAAGCGGTGAGACCTCATGTCTCTGTACCTATTATTGGTATTGTTAAACGAGACTTAATGGATTCAGAGGTACGAATTACCCCTTTTATAGAAGATGTAATCGCATTAAAAGAAGCGGGGGCTGACATTATTGCTATTGATGCAACTCATCGACCTCGTCCAGTATCCGTTGAAGAGTTAGTTAGCAAAATTCAAAGCTTAGGTTGCTTGGTCATGGCTGATTCTTCTACTTATGCTGAAGGGATGTTTTGCCATGAGCTCGGCGTTGAAATTATTGGCACGACATTGTCTGGTTACACGACATCAGTGATACCAAAAGAACCTGATTTCCAGCTGATAGATCACTTAGCGAGTAAAGGGTGTTTTGTGATGGCTGAAGGTCGATTCAATTCACCATTACTCGCACGCCAAGCTATAGAAGCGGGGGCGTCTTGTGTCACCGTTGGTTCTGCCATTACTCGTATTGAGCATATTTGTGAGTGGTTTAAATCTGAAGTTGAACTGGGTAAATCAAACGTGGTTAAGGATATTGCATGAAATCGTGCCTAGCCGTCGACATTGGTGGAACTAAAATTGCGGCAGCGATTGTTCAATCTGGAAAAGTTCTGCGCCGTCATCAAATATCAACGCCATCATCCAGTGATCCTAAAAATATGGATAAGGCGCTAGAACACTTATTAATGCCATTTTTAAATGAAGTATCTACGATTGCGGTTGCCTCTACAGGGATTATTAATGACGGCGTACTTACGGCGTTAAACCCCCAAAATCTTGGTGGATTAAATAACTACCCACTTCAATCGGTGATAGAAAACATCACAAAAAAAACAACGGTTGTGATTAATGATGCGCAAGCCGCCGCGTGGGCTGAGTATCAAACTCTTGAATTGAACAATATCAACATGGCATTTATTACGGTATCGACTGGCGTAGGTGCTGGGGTCGTTATTAATAATGAATTATTGATTGGCGCAAATGGAATTGCAGGCCACGCAGGACACACGCTTGCGGATCCTAATGGACCAATATGTGGTTGTGGCCGGAGGGGATGCGTAGAAAGCATCGCCTCTGGAACCGCCATTGGCCATGCCGGAAAACCATTTTTTGGTGACACTTGTGATGGTGAAACCGTGTTTACACATTTCGCACAAAAAAATAATAACGCGGAAGAAATCGTGAATACCTCAGCAAAGGTAATTGCCAACCTGATTGCTGATTTAAAAATGGTGTTAGACATCGAACTTGTCACTTTGGGTGGCAGTGTTGGTCTTGCTCCGAATTACTTACAACGAGTACAACATTATTTAGCACAACAACCCATTGCTTATCAAACCAAAGTTCAATCTGCACTGTGTGGCGCGGACGCTGGATTAATAGGTGTGGCTGATTGGGCGAATAAAATGCGTTAAAGAACAACCTCTAAAATAATAATAATTTAACCCTACATAAAATTATACAAGGTACAATCTAATGGAAGCACATTCATTTGGTACACTAAACTACATCGCGCTCTTTGTTTATCTTGGGGCGATTATGGGGGTGGGTGTCTATTTTGCTCGTCGCCAAAAGTCAGCGGATGACTACTTTAAAGCTGGGGGGCGTATCCCCGGTTGGGCCGCAGGATTCAGTGTTTTTGCAACAACCCTCAGTTCGATAACGTTTATGTCTATTCCAGCAAAAGCATACACCAGTGATTGGACATTTTTAATAGGGCAATACGTTGCTATTGCTATTCTTCCTATCGTTTTTTGGTTTTACATCCCTTTCTTTCGTAAATTAAATTTAACCTCTGTATACGAATACTTAGAAAGACGTTTTGATGTGAAGATGCGCTTATTTGGCAGTATTTCTTTTATGCTTTTTCATATTGGCCGAATAGCAATCGTTACTTATCTAACCGCATTAGCGCTAATGCCATTTATTGATATTAGCCCATTGATGATTGTGTTTTTAATTGGTGTTCTTTGTATTATTTATACGTTCTTAGGGGGCATTGAAGGGGTCATTTGGACTGATGTAATTCAAGGCATCATGTTATCTGTTGCGGCTATTTTTATCTTTGTGGTGGTTTGTTTTAATGTTGATGGCGGTATTGTTGAAGTATTCAGTATGTCAAATCAAGCGAATAAATATTTTCCCGCGGAACAATTTAGTTGGAGTTGGACAGAGAGCACAATCCCTGTATTAATGATTGGGTTCTTCTTTGCTTCTTTACAACAGTTCACGGCAAGCCAAGATGTGGTTCAACGTTATATCGTGACAGAGAATATTGAAGAAACGAAGAAAGCATTGATTACTAATGCCAAGTTAGTGGCGTGTGTTCCTGTCTTCTTCTTTGCTGTGGGGAGTGCGTTATTTGCTTATTACACTCAAAATCCTGAGTTGCTTCCTGCGGATTTTAATACCGGAGGGATCTTACCTTTCTATATTATTTCTCAAATGCCGGTTGGTATTGCGGGTTTAATTATTGCCGCTATTTTCGCCGCATCACAATCAAGTATCTCAAGCAGCTTAAACAGTATTGCGGCGTGTTTTACTTCTGATATTTATGAAAAACTCAGTAATAACCCGACCTCAGAGCAAAAACTAAAAGTAGGTCGGATTTTAACGGTTATTGCGGGGATCTTAGGGGTAATTGCGTCAACGTACTTAATTATGTCGAATGAAAGTGAAATATGGGATGCCTTTAATAGTTTACTTGGTTTAATGGGGGGGCCTATGACAGGACTCTTTATGCTTGGTATCTTTTTCCGTAGATCAAATGCGAACAGTGCTTTATTAGGCGTCATTGCAAGTATTGTTACGGTACTGTGGGTTCGTTCAGCAACCGATTTAAACTTCTTCTTCTATGGTGTTATTGGTACGTTGGTAGTCGTGATTGTGGGTTATTTCACCGCGCCTCTTTTCAAAAATGATTTAAGCTCTGACGAAATTGATGAGTTAAGTGCAGTAAAAGAAAAGAAATCAACACAAGCCGCTAAAGCGTAATTTTATTATTTATCTGAGCCTTTATTTTATTGTAGAGGCTCTTCTAAGGATTGTTTATGATTTATGGTCATATTGAACATCAAGCAACAAATCAGTATTTACCGCCAGTTATTCAGCAATGTTTAATGTATTTAAATGAGACGGATTTAGCGCGATTAACAACGGGAAAACACATCATTGATGGTGAGCGTATTTTTGCTAATGTGATGGAGTTTGATACGGGATTTGCGAATGACAAACAAGCGGAAGTGCATAAGGAATATATTGATGTTCAATGCTTAATTCATGGGGAAGAGCGAATTCAATATTCGTTGGAAAATGAAGTAAACCCAATAGCTAAAGCATACGATGAAGAGAACGATTTTTATTTAGTAGAGAGCATGCATCAGTGTAATGAAGTGATTATGCACCCAAAGATGTTTGCGATTTTCTTTCCTGAAGAACCTCATAAACCGGGCTGCTTAGTCGAACAATCGATGGCAATTAAAAAAATAGTCATTAAGGTACATCGCAGCTTACTCAGTTAATTTATCTGATTTAATGCATAAAAAAAGCTAAGTCATACGACTTAGCTTTTTGTGTTTGATGAAGCGTCGAATTAACTTAGTTGTGCTTTAATGTGCTCAACAATGTTTGCAATTTCGATGACTTCTTTGCTGTTTGCACGACGGTTCTTATATTCAAAGTTACCTTCGTCCATGCTGCGATCACCGATCACTACAGTATGTGGAATACCGATAAGTTCGATGTCTTTGAACATAACACCAGGGCGTTCTTTACGATCATCAAATAGAACGTCGATGCCCATCGCTGTTAATTCTGCATACAGTTTTTCTGCTGCTTCTTTAACGCGATCAGATTTGTACATGTTCATAGGAACGATAGCAACCGTAAATGGTGCAAGTGCTTCTGGCCATACAATGCCGTATTCGTCATTGTTTTGCTCGATAGCAGATGCAACAACACGTGAAACACCTATACCGTAACAACCCATCTCAAGGATAGAGTTTTTACCGTTAGCATCAAGTACACCACAGTTCATTGCTTCTGAGTAGGCTGTACCTAATTGGAAGATATGACCGACTTCGATACCGCGTTTCAGTTGTAGAGTACCTTGACCACATGGGCTTAGATCGCCTTCAACAACGTTACGTAGATCTTCAACTTGACCAAGCTGTACATCACGATCCCAGTTCACACCAAAGAAGTGCTTACCATCGATGTTTGCGCCTGTACCAAAGTCACTCATTACCGCAACAGAGCGGTCAACGATGAATGGCAGTTCTAGGCCAACAGGACCAAGAGAACCTGCACCAGCACTGATTAGATCACGAAGTTGTGCTTCGTCAGCCATCTCTAGTGGAGATAAAACTTGTGGAAGGTTTTCAGCTTTAACTTCGTTAAGTTCGTGATCACCACGGATGATAAGTGCAATGATATCAGCATCAACTTCATCAGATGCTTTAACAAACAATGTTTTCACTGTTTTTTCAATTGCGATACCGTGTTGCTCTACCAATTCTGCAATTGTTTTTGCGTTTGGTGTATCAACCGTTGTCATCTCTTGAGTAGGAGCAGCACGTTCAGTTGTTGGTGCTAGCGCTTCTGCTTTTTCGATGTTTGCTGCGTAATCTGATTCTGTAGAGAATGCGATCAAATCTTCGCCGCTTTCTGCAAGTACGTGGAACTCTTGAGAACCACTGCCGCCGATAGCGCCAGAGTCAGCCAATACTGGACGGTACTCAAGACCCATGCGGTCGAATGCTCTACAGTAAGCATCGTGCATTGCATCGTATGACTTTTGTAGACCGTCTTTATCGATGTCAAAGCTGTACGCATCCATCATGCAGAATTCACGTGCGCGCATTACGCCAAAGCGTGGACGACGTTCATCACGGAACTTTGTTTGAATTTGGTACAAGTTTAGCGGAAGCTGCTTGTAAGAATTCACTTCGTTACGCACAAGGCTAGTGATAACTTCTTCAGCCGTTGGGCTAAGTACAAATGGACGAGCATGACGGTCAGTAAAACGAAGCAGTTCAGGCCCCATCTTTTCAGAACGGCCAGTTTCTTCCCAAAGCTCAAACGGCTGAACTACGGGCATCAACGTTTCGATTGCACCTGCATTGTCGATCTCTTGACGAACGATATTTTCGACTTTACGCAATACACGTAGACCAGTCGGTAGCCAAGTATATAAACCTGAAGCTAGACGACGGATCATACCTGCACGTAGCATGAGCTGGTGGCTCACTACTTCTGCGTCGTTTGGAGTCTCCTTCAGTGTTGAAAGAAGGTATTTGCTAGTGCGCATGTTTTCATCCATTTGTTAGTTATGAATATTGGAATAGCTCGATTTAAACAGTTAAACCGAGAGTTCAATTTTAGTAAGAGTATGTTCTTTAAGAATGGGCTCAAATCTAAAATTAAGCCCTCTATGATATCAGCCTAAAAGCGATCTCAAAAGCGATCAATTGCAGTTACCGTGATGGAATTGCTGTCAACGGTGAATTTCACGTTCAAATCAAACAAATTTACCGCATATTCCTTAGTATCCGCTTTGCCTTTTTTATAGGCTGGGCGGGGATCTTGTCCAAGTACTTCTTTTATCACGGCTTCAATGTGTGATTTTTGAGGGTGTGATGCGAGTGATTTTTGTGCCTCAATCGATAAGTACACGTTGAGAACATCGGGTTCTTTTTCTGCAAATCCCCCCAACGCAGTAGGGATTGAATCGGAATAAGGGATGTAGGGTTTGATGTCGATAATCGGTGTGCTATCTACCAAATCAACGCTGCCTAATTCTAAATAAGTTTGATTACCTTCTTGAACAACGCCTTTTAACTCGACGGCTGACATTCCAATACCATTGGGACGAAAGGTCGCTCGTGAAGCAAAAACTCCAATGCGTTCGTTTCCACCTAATCGTGGTGGGCGAACCGTTGGCCTCCATCCCGCATCTAAGTTTTGGTCAAATAAGAATAAGAGCCATAAATGAGAGAACTGCTCAATCCCACGCACCGCTTCTGGTGAATTTGCATCTCCCACCAATTTTAGGCGAGATGTCGCGCTAGGTGCTAAGCGAGGTTGACGAGGAACCGCAAACTTTTCTTTATAAGGCGATTGAATAAAACCAACAGGATCGATGTGATAAGTCATTTATGTAAGCTCAACGGTGAATATGGATAAATTTTATCATAACTAATGAATCGTCACTTTTTTACTTTATATGATAATAGTTCGCAATTGCTAATTGTTATGTTATAACATAACAATTGATGGCAATTTATAGGGAGAGAAAAATGAAAGAAGGCATTCATCCAACATACAGAAAGGTTCTTTTTCACGATACGAGTGTTAATAAATATTTTCTTATCGGGTCAACATTACAAACAGACAGAACGATGAAATGGGAAGATGGAAAGGAATACCCTTACATGACATTGGATATCTCTTCTGAATCACACCCATTTTATACGGGTGAACAAAGAGTGGTTTCTACGGAAGGACGAGTTGCAAACTTCAATCGTCGATTTGGTGCATTAAAAGGTAAGGTATAATGAAAGTATTAAGCTCATTGAAAAGTGCTAAATCGCGACATAAAGACTGTCAAATCGTAAAGCGAAAGGGGCGAGTCTTTGTTATTTGTAAAACAAACCCTCGATTTAAAGCGGTTCAAGGAAAGAAGAAAAAGTAAGACATAAAAAAAGGTTGGCAGTGATGCCAACCTTTTTAGGTTTGATTACGTTAAAAGAGGGGTTACCAACCTTTAACTACGCCACCTTTAAATGTTTTTAGAGCGGCTTGGTAAACTTCTTCTGATTGGTAAGCTTTAACAAAAGTCTTTACGTTTTCAGTGTTTACGTTATCAGTACGACCAACAATTAAGTTTACGTATGGAGAGTCTTTATCTTCAACAAAGATGCCGTCTTTTTCCGGTGTAAGGTTTAGGCTACTTGCGTAAGTTGTGTTGATTACAGACAGTGCCACATCATCAAGAGAACGAGGAAGTTGTGCCGCATCTAGCTCAACAATTGTGATGTTTTTAGGGTTAGCGGTAATATCACGAACCGTTGCAGCAAGACCTGAACCGTCACGTAATGTGATTAGACCTTGCTCTTGAAGAAGAAGAAGAGAACGGCCAAGGTTAGTTGGATCGTTTGGTACCGCAATACGTGCACCATCTTCAATTTGGTCAACAGCAGTTACTTGCTTAGAGTAACCAGCAATTGGGTAAACAAATGAATTACCAGCAACTTCAATTTTGTAACCACGGTCAGCGACTTGTTGATCTAAATATGGTTTGTGTTGGAATGCGTTCAAGTCAATTGAACCATCATCTAATGCTGCGTTTGGTGTTACGTAATCGGTAAATGTCACTAACTCAACATCAAGACCGTATTGCTCTTTTGCTACTTTTGCTGCAACTTCAGCGACTTGTGCTTCAGCACCTGCCATTACACCTACTTTAATTAGGTTTGTGTTTGTTTCTTCTTGGCCACAACCAGTAAGAATAAGCGTTGATGCTAGACCCGCTACTGCTGCCAGTTTTTTTATGTTCAATACCATTATTTACTCCTTAAAAATGAATTCCATTTAAATTTTAAATTAGATTAACGGTGATCAACTTTTTTAACTAAGTTATCACCAATTGATTGAATGATTTGAACCAAAACAATCAACATAACAACGGTCACAGCCATGATGGTTAAATCATAACGGTGGAAACCATAACGAATCGCTACATCACCTAACCCGCCGCCGCCAACTGTTCCAGCCATTGCTGAGTAGCTAACGAGGGTAACCAGAGTGATAGTTACTGAGTTCACTATCATAGGCAAAGCTTCAGGAAGCAATACCTTAGTTATAATTTGAAGAGGAGTTGCGCCCATTGATTGTGCGGCTTCAACTAACCCACTTGGTACTTCAATTAATGCGCCTTCCACTAAACGAGCAACAAAAGGAATTGCCCCGATGGTTAATGGAACGATGGCTGCCGTGGTACCAATAAAGCTGCCCACAATAAGCTTAGTCACCGGAATGATAGCAACCATGAGTACCAAGAAAGGCACAGAACGTCCCATATTTACAACAGCGCCAAGGATGCTATTGAACGCTGGGTTTTCCATTAATCCACCTTTTTTGGTGATATGCAAAATAACACCCAGTGGAATACCAATAGCAAAACCGACAATACCAGCAACAGAAACCATGTACAGAGTTTCGCCAGTCGCGTTCAATAATAGCTTGCTGTTTAAATCAAGCCATGCGGAAATCACATCAAACGACATAACCTAACACCTCTACTTTTACATGATGATTACGTAAGAATTCAATCGCTTGTTTTGTTGACTCTTGGTTACCGAAAAACTCAGCAAGCATTAGGCCAAATTTAACGCCGCCAGCGTAATCAATATCAGAGCTTAAAATACTGATATCAATATTGAATTCACGAGATATTTGACTGATAACCGGTGCATTCACCGTTGCGCCAGTAAACTCTAAACGGATCAGAGGGTAACTGCCTTCGACATAAGTATCGTGTAGACGCGTTTTAAAATCGTCAGGAATTGATAAATCTAATGTCGCTCGAATGAATTCTTGAGCTAAAACGGTTTTAGGGTGGGCAAAAATATCACTCACAATGCCTTTCTCAACCAATTCACCATCACCGATGATCGCGACTTCATGACAGATGTTTTTTACCACTTCCATTTCATGAGTAATAATTAAGATAGTGATGCTTAATTTACGATTTAGATCTTTAATCAGTTCTAGAATTGATTTCGTTGTCGCAGGATCAAGCGCACTGGTTGCTTCATCACATAACAATACTTTTGGATCGGTTGAAAGCGCACGAGCAATCGCCACACGTTGTTTTTGACCACCGCTTAAATTAGCAGGGTAAGTGTGGTGTTTGTCTGACAGTCCGACGAGATCTAATAAGTCATTCACTTTCTTATTAATCTCTTGTTTTGATTTTCCTGCAAGCTCTAAAGGTAAAGCTACATTTTCAAATACAGTGCGAGAAGACAAAAGATTAAAGTGCTGAAAGATCATCCCAATATTACGACGAGCCTTGCTTAATTCACTTGACGACAGTTTAGTTAAATCAACACCATCCACAATGACTTCGCCATTGGTTGGTTTTTCTAACATGTTTACACAGCGTATCAGTGTGCTTTTCCCTGCACCTGATGAACCAATAACACCGAAGATGGTGCCTTGGGCAATATGAAGGTTAATATCTTTAAGGGCATTAATTTCCTTTGCACCTTGATAAAAGACCTTATTGACGCGGTTTATTTCAATCATGATTCGCCTTGAACTGAACTGCTAAGCAATTGGAATTTAAATAACGTTACACAAAAGTTCACAATGTTGCAAAAGTTGAGCTATATCGCATTTTAAATTATTTTTTAATGTAAGACGATGCTATTTCGAATGGATAATTAAGTCAATAGATATTTTTACGTCTAGACGGCTAAACGTATAAATAAGATGCTAATCATTTAAAAGCGTGAGATAATTTTGTCATTAAGAGATTCGACAATTAGAGGGTTTTACCTTGTCTAAACCAGCAATATTTATTGATAGAGATGGCGTGATTAACGTTGATCGTGGCTACGTTCATAAGCGTGATGACTTTGAATACATTGATGGTGTGTTCGATGCTGTTAAGATATGCAAAGACATGGGCTACTTACTTGTATTAGTGACCAATCAATCAGGCATTGCACGTGGTATCTTTACTGAAGAGCAGTTTGAAACATTAACTGAATGGATGGATTGGAACTTTGCTGAGCATGACATCGATTTTGATGGCATTTACTATTGTCCACATCACCCTGAAGCGACAGTAGAACAGTACAAAGAAGAGTGTGATTGTCGTAAACCAAATCCTGGTATGTTCATGTCAGCTCAAAGCTTCTTAGATATCGACATGGAAAAATCTGTGATGATCGGTGATAAGAAAGAAGACATGATGGCAGCTCAAGCGGCTGGCGTTGGTACACGTATTCTTGTTCGTACAGGTAAACCTGTAACAGAAGAAGGCGAAGCATTAGCAACAACGGTACTTGATAGTATTGCGGATGTGCCTAAGTTTCTGTTTGCTTAATTAATACCGATACAATGAAATTTCAGACGCCTATAGAGAAATCTATAGGCGTTTTTTTTGATCTTTATTGGAACAAAGGTCAAGTAATTGATTTATTAATAGTTAAATTTTATAAAATTACAACTGATTGATTACTCTCGGCATTTAATTTTATTTTTCGACGTTAACTCATCAAAATGGTGAATGTCTTACAAGCTATTGAGACTTCGGCTTATTGATGAATACATCTAATTGATATAAGTTCTCATTTTCATTTAGAGCAAGTTTAACGGAGTTACTATGAAAACGAGTACACTTATTGGCTTAGTTGCCTTTTCTACCTCAATCTCTGCTTTTGCAAACGCTATTGTCTTTCCTGATTCTGAAAATAATGCGAGAACAAAAACCGAGATTGTTTTTCCTAAAGATAAAACGCCAGTACCATTGGTTGGTGGATATCAAATTGAAAATGGAATATTAACGTCAAGAACATACAATTGCGGTATTAATATTAGCGATCTTGATATCGAAGCTAAATTGCAATGGAATGGTGCAACACCACAGTTGCTCATTGTTGGTGAGTATCCAAGCTCTATGTGCCGAGCAGGATTTACTGGCCCACTGTCAGTGGATTTAGCAGAATTTATTCATCGCATACCTGCACATGTCCTAGATAGATTAGTTGTTGCTAATCATTCCCCTCTAGATTTATAAGCCCCTTTTTTCGTTTTTAATTCACTCAATAAGCTTGAAGTCCATTTTCTAGTTTTCTAGTTTGCTTATTGAGTGTTTTTTCAAAAATATAAGAATAATTAATAATATGAAATTAAATAATTTGATGCTTGTTTGTTCCTTGTTCTCAACGGGCGCTTCCGCTTTAGAACTGTGCCGGGTAGGCGATGAAATCAACGTTCTTGATAAAGAGTCGTTTAATAATTTAAGTAAGAAAAATTACCGTTCTTTTAGTGATGAAATTATGCCAGAGGATCTTTTCCCAAAAGTACCAGACCATTTCTCAAGTTTAAAACCGAATCTAAGCGAAGCCACCCACGTTTACAGCGACACTTCTTCTTTACTCGAAACCGGCCCTGCGAGCTCTTTTGCTGTAGAAACAGAAGAAGCTTCGCGCTTATTGTCTACTATTGGACGATCTGCATCTGAAGCAGGCAGTGCTGCACTTGAGGCGTTAGGACCAATTGGAGAAGCTGCTGCAGTAGGCCTTTGGGCGCGTGATGTCGCGGATACATTTGAAGATGAATCTCGGACATCCTACGATCGTTTTGCAACCGTTATGGGTTTAGTGGATTGGTTTGGGGTTCTCAAACTTCCTGAGCGTGCTGTTGATCGTTACATTATTAGTAATCGTTGGGACAGCATGGCTTCTGGTAATCATTACAGTTTTACTATTCATGATGATATTGTGACGCAGCAAGATTTAAGGGATAAGAAACACTGGGCGGAATTGGCGAGTAATCAGCACAAAACTCTTGAATCAATAGTAAAAAGCTATGCTTCTGATGTTGCATTAAAATACCAACTGCATTATCAAGAAACGGTCAAGGCACAAGCATTACTTGCCAATGAATTGATAAGTGCTGTAGATCAGGAATTGGAAAAGACACTTCATTTTCAATTAGGAATAAATAAAGAGGGGTCACGATTATTCTCGTCTGATATAGCAAGTACGTGCCGAACAGAAACTGACGCTTTATTTGCTATTTATCCTAACCAACAAGAAAATAATAATCGTCCACCTTCGGTTCCTTCCGCCCGTGTCGCAAATCGTACATTAGCCGCGCTGCAACATTGTCAGCAATACATTCTTGATCAAGCGGTGACTAAGCTGGATGAAATACGTAATGGGCAGTTGAATGGTTTGAACCATCTTGCGCTAACTCAACTTTATACACGTACATTGAACGCAAAGAAGAAGATTGCTGAAACGGCCGATAATCATGTTCGTATTACGAGTATGAAATTACAAAACTCAATGAAAAATGATGGTTTAGCGCTAATTAATCGGCTTTTTGATTCGGGTTCGGTAGAAAAAGCGAATGCGTTTTTTAAAGAGCAAGCAAGTCGCTATGCGGTTGATGAGATGGCGAGAAGTTTGCTGTATCGACCTGCAACGTCAAGAGAGCTTTCCTCTAAGGTTTTAGTACTGCAAGAGACCTATAAGTACTGTTCTAGTGTTGGTGTTTTAGCGGGAGACCCTAATTTTAGGGGGTGTCTAAAATATACGTGGGAGCCAGCAGAAACACGTCGATTTGACTCTTCTCAAGATGATGTGACTAGCCAAATAAAAATGCCGTTACGTGAAACGTATTACGAGGTATTTGCTACCAGGCTTAACCTATTGATTAAAGAGGGTTGGAATTCAGAAATTGAAGAACAATGGCTTGAGCAACAAATTCTCGATTATTCAGAACAACAAAATCAGATGGTTCAGAGCCGAGAAAATAAAGCTGAAATCTATCGTTGGTTGTTTGATTCACACGCCCAACTGGGGAGTGAATGCATAGGTGAGCGAGAATGTTCAGGATGGAGTTCGTCATATTTAGCCAAAGAAAATCTGTCTCGAACTTCTTCTCTTGCTCATATTGCTCGTTGGTTGGCGGATTACTCGGGTCGAGGAGCGTACATTCATCGTAAACGATTGGAAAAACTGGATGAATTAATTAAACCCGCTTTAGAAAGCGATTGGAAAGCCACGCAAGGCAGTCAGTTTTATAGTTACGCTTATCCGAGCAGTTTTGATATGGAAAAATACGCGCCATTGATTGCCTCTGCATTGAAAAACTCAACCCTTGATGTGACTAATTTATCGGGTAATGCACTCCCATTAGCAAAAGGGATTGTAAAATCGCGTTTGATTGAAGCGGTTGAATTAGGTGAACAAAATGGGCCTGATTGGTTACTTTCTCAGGTTGGTGACTTTCAACGTTATGCCGCAATTGTTCATTCACAACATACCAGTGTTGGGCGTCACGCTCCTGAAATGGAAGAAACCCCCGTTTTATTTTCAGAGATGCTGCCTGCTTATATTTTACGTTATTTAGTGTCTGATTTAATTCCAGACAGTTACGATGCTCGTTTGGTTAATTCTATTAATGCTTTGTATGACCCTTCTTCAGAGTTAGGCCAAAAGATCACACAACTTGTAGACGTCAATCAAACACTTAATGACCGTTCAAATAGAACGTGTGACATCAACTTTATGCCCCTAAAAGAAACCTTACTTGCTATTTCAGGTGATGAATCATTGTATTGGCTATCACCTATATCGAGTTGGTTGGATAATTTAACGCGTCAACAATTAACGAGCCAGGCGGTGATTGGATGGGGATCGAGAAAACAAACTGAGTTTGGGATTGAATGTGGTATCAGTCCCAATAGCCTCTCTTACCAATAATCTCAGGAGAATAGGCAATGAAAAAATATATTCTTTTGATTTTATGGGCGTGGGCAGCGTTTACCTTTGCGTCTCCTTTTGAGGTTTTCAAACAACCCACTCGTTCGAAAGAGGCCATAACGGAACTTTCTGAAGGGTTTAAGGACTGGTCTAAAAGTAATGCCAATTGGAAATCTAAATTATTAAGCAATGCAGAAGCGGAAGCTTTGGAAGATTTTTCTATATCAGGGTACCGGACGGCCAATCAATATTTACATGCGGCTGAAACGAAATCGTGGGGTTCATCGGGTAGAGAGATCAAAGGTTTTGTTCGTACATTGAAATCTGGGTTAAACAAAATGCCAGAGTATCGTGGCACAACTTATCGAGGTACATGGTCAAATAAAGCGATGATAGAACAGCTAGAGGTAGGCGATGTTATGTATGAATCAGGCTTTTTGTCTACCTCTGTTATACCTGAAGTTGCTCGACGTTTTGCCGTTGTGCCTCCTAATTCAGGTAATCGCACAGTAAGGGCTCTTTTTCATATTGAGACAAATCGACGCAGTTTTTCAATTGCATCCATTTCAGACTATAGCTCAGAGGCCGAAGTGGTTATTTCTCCGAACAGTTATTTCAAGGTGACAGGTATTGAACGAGGCGCTCTTAATAATTACATCTCATTAGAAACGGTGTCGCCAAGATCGGTTCGTATGGGAAGCGATCGACTGTTCAATTTATATTCAGGTGAGCAGCTGCCTCCTTCTCGTTGGCAGCAGATGTTCTGTCGTTAATTCATTAATTTAGGAAATATACGAATGTTTAAAATTGTGGTAGTTATCCTTTTTACGTTTATGTCATTTTTAGTGCAATCCGAAGATTTCGCAGAGTTTAAAGGAAGGGAATTGACTTTCTTTGAAGAAGAGAAAATTGCAGAAAATCTAATGGATTGGGTAGAGGTTCACCATATTAAGGCTGCAAAAAAATTACTCCCAAATGAGTACTCGGCTATGAAAGCGTATGGCAGAGTTGATCATGATGTCATTAATACATTTGTACGAACAGGAGAACCAACGGACTTTTCGACGCCATGGATATATGAAAGTGTCAAAGGAAAGGTAGATAGCTTACGAGGGGCTCTTAATAAACTCCCGAATTATCGGGGAACGGTATATCGAGGATCTTCAATCAAAGATAGCTTGTTAGAAAAACTCAATGTTGGTGATATTTTGCATGAGAAAGCCTTTCTATCAACGAGTACAAACCCTGGTTTTGCGAGAAATTTTTCTGCTTCAGCAACGAATGAAGAAGTCTCTCTTTCTGCTGCTCAATTTAAAATTGATTTAAAATCGTCAGGTAGGGCTATTAACAATTACACCTTTAAGCCTGATGAAGCTGAAATTCTGGTTAAACCCAATACGTATTTTCAGGTAGAAGCGATTGAACGACATTCGATAGAATACAACTTCATTAAATTAAAGGAGATAAAAAATCCTGGACGTCATTTGAGTATCGAACCTGATGTTGTTATTTATGACAGTTTTAGTGGCGATGAAATATCCTTACGTGCCCGTTCATCTCTTTTCTGTATTTAAAAATAAAGGTCTCCTAATTATGAGGAGACCTATTTTTATTTAATGGAATAAATAAGTTTATGGCTATTAATAGTTAATTTAAAATATTGTGGTATATATATTATGGATTTTGTCATTTACTACTGATGGATTGTTTTTATTTTAAAACAGACATGCTTCTGATGCTGATATATTTTCTCCAGTGTGCATGTCTTTAATTGGTCGTTCTCCGATATCGTTTAAACTAATTTCTCTATATATAACGTGATTCCCTTCCTGAGTGATGTTAATAGCCGTTACCTCAAATGTACTATTCCTATTAATCAACACTTCTAGTTCATCCATTCTAATATTTGGCATAACAATCGCCGCGTCGCCTTCTTTTAATTCAAACTTTGAGGTTTGCCCTTTGTAAAAGGCTTGAGACGATCTTGCTGATACCGAGGTTGAAACATAACTACTAGGACTAACGATATCACCGACACTAATTAAACCCTCACTATAAGCCATTAATGTTGATTCACCACGATACACATCCCCTGAATACTTTACACCTTGTTGAAATGCAGAATCAATATGAGTAATGAGTTCGGAGGTTTCTTCAGTATTGTTACTGGTAATTAACGCTTTTCTAATTGCTTGATAGTCAGCGTCTTGGTAGCGTTTAAGTGCATCCGTTTCTTCAAAAGATAACACATATTCTTGCTCCATTGATGAAGATTGAAGTTCTGAAAATAATTGGTAATAACTATCGATGCTTTCTTCGGTGAAAGGGTCTTCCATTTTTTTTAATATGTCGGTTATCTCCGTGTTGGTGTAGTAATTATGGTCATAATTAAGTCCGGCTAAACTTATTGATGGAAATATTGAAAAAGTTAAAAGGCTGATTGAAAAAATAATTCTATATAATATTATCATCTTATATTTACGGTAATGGGTTGTGACTATTATTATGGGTAGTTATTTATAAAATATAACCATGAAAAATGAATATTGTGATCTTATTCACTTAATAATATATTTGGTTGTCTCTATTATATATAAATAATAAATTGTTATTTATAATTTAAATATTGAATGCAAAGATCATAAAACTGCTGTGCTTGTGGCGAAATAGTCCTGTCAGCGAGTTGAAATATACCAATTTGTCGCTCTAATGGAGGATCGATAAGAGGGATCCACACTAAACGAGTCTCATTGGTTGGGAAGGCTAATTTTGGAAGTGTGGTTATTCCTATTCCTAATTCTAATATTGAAAATAAGGAGGTAATGTTTTCAACAGAATATAAAGCTTGCTCACTGAGTACTCGAGCTGGCGTCGAGTTAAGCAATGTACAAGTTCCGTTTCTAATGAAAGTTTGTTCAAGTAATGTTTTCCATTCAATCCCTTCAGGATGAGTGGCGATAGGATTGTCTTTTAAGCAGACAACACCAATAGGATCGCTTATCAACGGGGTAAAGTGAATGGCTTTTTCTTCCAATTGTGAATAATTTCCTAGCGCTAAATCGACCTCTCCAGACAGTAAGCGAGCTTCTACACCTGCGGCATTGTCATCAATTAGGCTGACTTCTACGTTAGGGTATTTTTCACTGAATGCGCCTAGCACACTTGGGATTAATTTTGCGGCAACAGAAGGAACGCTGGCAATTCGAACTCGCCCTTGTTGTCCTGCGGCATCCGCACGTAAATCATTCGTGAGTCGGTCATAGACGTCTAAAAACTGAGTTATTTTTGGAAAACAAATTTCCCCAAAAGGCGTTAGTTTTGATTTGTTTCCGGCTTCAAATAAAGGTTGTTCTAAAATTCGTTCGAGTTCTTTAATTGAGGTTGATAGTGCGGCTTGCGATCGATTTGCACGGCCAGAGGCGGCACGAAACCCGCCTTCTTCTACGACTAAAGTAAAATGTTTTAATTGTTGTAATTTAATGCTCATTTTATCGACCGCCTTGTTAGCCCTTTATTTATCGAACTCTCACTAAAGTGATAAGTTTTTCTTATCGAACGTAAGAAATTTACCGTTAGATTTATCATCTGTCAATGTGCAATATTTAACCGTATTGAAACATTGTGATTACATGACGAATGAGAGCGTGAGACTAAAATGAAAAAGCATTCAGTAAAAACCGATTTATTTGCCTCTAAAGCGCCTCTTGAGTGGGCAATTGTTAACAACGGCACGCTATATACGGCTCAAATTCCGATTGATCAATCAGGCGCGGTCGTTGAGGGAGGGATTGAAGCTCAAACTCACCAAACGTTTAAAAACTTAGTACACACTTTGGAATGTGCAGGAGAGTCGTTAGATTCTGTACTTCAGGTACTGATTTATGTGACTGACAGAGCGTACTTAGCAACCGTAAATAAAGTGTACGCAGAATACTTTAATGCCCCTTATCCAAACCGTGCAGCAATGATTGTTGCGGGGTTAGCTCGCGAAGAAATGTTGGTTGAATTTGTTGTGTATGCAGCGGTTGAACCAAAATAGCGGGAAAGTAGTTTTGATTAAATTTGTATAAACATCATTTATTGCCAGACTTAAAGGCAGTGGATCTCAGAGACAAGGAAAGCAGCATGACAGTTCAAGCACAAAATATCTCAGCAGAAAAATCGTTGTACATCGGCGGAGAATGGCAATCGGGCATCAGTACGATTGCGAACATTAACCCATCAGATATTAGCCAACATTTAGGTCATTTTGCTCAAGCCAGTGAAAGCCAAGTTCAAGATGCGATTTCAGCGGCCAAAAAAGCACAGCCTGAGTGGGAAAGAACACCACTAGAGCGTAAGCAAGCCGTATTACAAGCGATTGGTGATGAGTTAATTGCACGTTGTGATGAATTAGGCCGTTTACTTTCGAGTGAAGAAGGTAAGCCTTTTATGGAAGGTCGTGGTGAGATTTATCGTGCGGGTCAGTTCTTCCAATATTTTGCTGCTGAAGTGTTACGTCAAATCGGAGACAGTGCCGATTCTGTAAGACCGGGTGTTTCTGTTGAAGTGACGCGTGAAGCTGTTGGGGTGATTGCGGTTATTTCGCCTTGGAATTTCCCAACCGCAACCGCTGCTTGGAAAATTGCACCAGCATTGGCATTTGGTAATAGCGTCATTTGGAAGCCTGCAAATCTAACACCTGCAAGTGCCGTGGCATTAACTGAAATTATTCACCGTCAAGGTTTACCAGAAGGGACGTTCAATCTGGTGTTAGGCAATGGTTCTCAAGTAGGTAACGCACTGATTAACTCAAAAGAGATAAACGGTGTGAGCTTTACGGGCTCTGTTGATACTGGTCGTAAAGTAGCAACAGCAACCGCTCCAAACTTTGTGCGTTGTCAGTTAGAAATGGGCAGTAAAAATGCACTCGTTATTGCAGATGATGCCGATATTAACATTGCGGTTGAAGCCACCATTGCCGGATCGTTTTCAGGGGCGGGTCAGAAATGTACCGCGTCATCTCGTTTGGTTGTTATGGATGGCATTCATGATGCGTACGTTGAAGCGTTAATCAAACGAATGAGCCAACTTAAAGTGGGGCATGCATTGGAAGAGGGCGTATTCATGGGACCGGTAGTTGATGGTAATCAATTGGATGCGAACTTTGGTTGGATGGAAAACGCACGTCAAAGTGGCGCAGAATTGGCGTTTGGTGGTGAGCGTTTAAGTCTTGAGCATGAAGGCTATTACATGTCTCCAACGCTGTTTATTAATACCAATAATAAATGGGAAATGAACCAAGAAGAAGTGTTTGCACCAATGGCAAGTGTGATCCGAGTGGCTGATTTAGAAGAGGCTATCGCCACCACCAATGACACGCGTTTTGGGTTAACTGGCGGTATTATCACACAAAGTTTACGTACCAGTTCGTTGTTTAAACAACAAGCTCAAACAGGGTGTGTCATGGTCAACTTACCAACCGCAGGTACGGATTATCATGTTCCATTTGGTGGTCGTAAAGAATCAAGCTTTGGCCCTCGAGAGCAAGGTCAATACGCAAAAGAATTTTATACCGTAGTGAAAACCGCTTACCAACGTCCTTATTAAAATGGATGGACAATCTACGTAAATAGATGAAACCGAAATGAAATAAGGAGTGCATTATGTATCAGCAACGGATTGTGATTGATGGATTGCAGTACTGCAATTGGGATCGCGAATATTTTCAAACCTTAAAAGCCAGTGGCATTACGGCGGTTCATGCCACCATGGTGTACCACGAAAATGCACGTGACACGTTAAGTCGCTTTGCTGAATGGAACTTACGTTTTGAGCAGAATGCGGATCTCATTATGCCAGTGCACTCTATGGCTGATATTGACGTAGCGAAAGCAGAAGGCAAGGTGGGTATTTTCTTTGGTGCTCAAAACTGCTCTCCGATTGATGATGAAATTGGTTTAGTGGAAGTGATGCGTCAGCAAGGGTTGCTCATCATGCAATTGACGTATAACAACCAAAGTTTATTGGCGACTGGGTGTTATGAGAAAAATGACACGGGCATTACTCGGTTTGGTCAGCAAGTCATTGAAGAGATGAACCGAGTTGGAATGGTGGTCGACATGTCACACAGTGCAGAGCGATCGACGCTTGAAGCGATTGCTCTCTCTTCACGTCCAATCTGTATTAGTCATGCTAACCCTACGTTTGCTCATGATGCATTGCGTAACAAATCGGATACGGTGATCAAAGCATTGGCAGAGCGTGGTGGACTGTTAGGTTTTAGCTTATATCCCTTCCATCTTCCCAATGGCAGTGAGTGTACGTTAGATGATTTCTGCCAAATGGTGGCAAAAACGGCGGATATGGTTGGTATTGATCATTTAGGGATCGGCAGTGATTTGTGCTTAAACCAACCACAAGAAGTATTGGAATGGATGCGTAATGGTCGTTGGTCAAAAGCGATGAATTATGGAGAGGGGTCCGCCAGTAATTCAGGATGGCCCGATGCACTCCCATGGTTTTGTGGCAGTGCCGGAATGGAAAATATCTACAACGGATTAATGCGTCATGGATTCAGTGAATCTGAGGCCGGAAAAGTACTGGGTGAAAACTGGTTTAACTTTTTAAAACAAGGACTAGAGCCTATTTCGTAAAACGAAACCCATACATGGAGCACCTACTCAATACAACAATAATAGGGTAGGTAGCAAGCACACCTTTGCAGCTGCAAATTGAATACTGGAGCCAGAGTATGTCTGATGTAACCGATAACATGAAAAGTTCAAGCAAGAATTCGTCAATAAAAGAGAATGAATCCACGGCAGAAAAACTGGGGCTTGATAACCCCGCCTTATGGTATAGCGGTGGTTTTATCGCTTTATTTGTCTCACTTGCGTTAGTGAATGCTGAATTACTGTCGACCATTGTTAATAGTGGATTTGCATGGGCGGTGAGTGTCTTTGGTCCTTATTGGCAAATATTATTATTACTGACATTCCTTATTGGTTTAGGGTTGGCGGCAGGACGTACCGGTCGAGTTATTTTGGGGGGGATCGATAAACCTGAAATGGACGGATTCCGCTGGATGGCGATCATCTTTTGTACTTTATTGGCGGGGGGAGGCGTATTCTGGGCCGCTGCTGAGCCGATAGCTCATTTTGTTAGTGCACCACCGTTATATGGCGCGCAAGAGAACGTACAGCAAGCGGCGGTTAATGCGTTATCACAATCTTTTATGCATTGGGGATTCTTAGCATGGGCAATCGTGGGGAGCTTAACGTCCATTGTTGTTATGCATCTTCATTATGATAAAGGGTTACCGCTTAAACCGAGAATTTTACTTTATCCTCTCTTTGGTAAACGCGTACTGACTGGCCACACCGGTGCATTGATTGATGCGTGTTGTATTGTGGCGGTTGCGGCAGGGACAATTGGTCCGATTGGTTTCTTAGGTCTACAGGTGAGCTATGCGTTAAACGCTCTGTTTGATATACCAGATGGTTTTACCACACAGCTCATCATCATATTATTCGCGATCGCTCTATACACGATTTCTGCGTTAAGTGGTTTGAATCGAGGCATGCAAATGCTTAGCCGTTATAACGTTATTTTAGCGTCAGCATTGATGGTTTATGTGCTTATTTTTGGTCCAACTAACTTTATCGTCAATGGCTACATCCAAGGGGTGGGCAGCATGATTGATAATTTCATTCCGATGGCAACTTATCGTGGTGATGAAGGCTGGTTAAGTTGGTGGACGGTCTTTTTCTGGGGATGGTTCTTAGGGTACGGACCAATGATGGCGATCTTTATTGCTCGTATATCACGCGGTCGCAGTATTCGCCAATTGATCTCTACCATTAGTATTATTGCACCGCTTGTGACGTGCTTTTGGTTCACGATAGTTGGTGGCTCAGGGTTGGCTTTTGAAATTGCAAATCCAGGCAGTGTGAGCTCGGCTTTTGAAGGGTTTAACTTACCGGGGGCTTTATTGGCCGTGACCTCTCAATTGCCAATGCCAATGGTAACGTCAATCCTATTTCTAATTTTAACCACCATCTTTATTGTGACCACGGGGGACTCAATGACGTACACCATCAGTGTGGTTATCAGTGGAGAAACAGAGCCAAATGCCATTATCAGAACCTTTTGGGGCGTGATGATGGGAGTTACGGCGTTAATCCTTATCTCTCTTGGATCTGGTGGTATATCAGCATTGCAATCCTTTATTGTCATTACCGCTGTTCCTGTCTCTTTAATCTTGTTGCCCTCACTTTGGGATGCACCACGGATCGCCATGAAGATGGCAAAAGAACAAGGGTTGTAAACCCATCTAATAACGTGAAGCAAGAGCGGTGTTTGCCGCTCAACTTGGCTCTAATAATGAACTAAATTCTAATAAAAGAGCCCCTATCAATACACCTATAATTAGAAATGGTGGTGAGCAACATGGATGCACATCGTTCAACATACGCTGAAACTCATCTGCGTAAACCTGAGATTGTAATGGCACCGGACAGACTGGGTGCAATGCACCAAAATAGAATCAGTTTTGTTCGTAGCTTAATACGTAAAATGGCACAGCAAGAGTGGCAAGTCACTAAGCATGAATGGAAATTATCACCCCAAGGTTTTGGTCATGTTATTTATAAATTAGTGACACCGAATGATACGTATCATTTGGTTGTTTTTTGTGACGAAATTGCAGATGGAGAGCGTAATGATCGTGTTATTGCTGAAAAGTGGGATGTAACGTTTGCTTTGGTTCTTGGAGAGGTAAATGTCGATTTGTTAAGCCAATTAAGAGCCAATGTTCCATTGCAAGAAGCGGGTAGAAACCCAAATAATGTCTTGGTGTTAGCAAGAGCAAATAAAAGTGTTCGAGTGTTTGAACATCTTGTCTCTCATTTATCTAGAGGCGAACAACCCAATCAAAAAGAGCTTGCAGAGGTGGGGTATATTTTAAGAACGACCGCGGTTTATGGTAATGGTAAATTTGGTATTGCAGACTTTAAATTGCTAGAAAACAATGCTGATTTTAATCAGTCTTTTAGCGCTCAAATGTGTGCTGTTTATTTATTACGTCAGTTCAGTTTGGACTGGGTTCATTATTTAGCGACAGAGCAAGGGGGAGTGAATGCCGTTACTCTCGATCGTGAGTTGCAACGCTATCTTGGTGTTGGTAATGCGACAGGGTTAGGGATGGCTCCTTATTTAATTAACCATCCTTGCATTGTTGATCAGTGGATGTTCGCACGAGAAATGGCGTTATCTGCGGTACTTAATGCGCCTGTAATGCGAGAGAGAAAAGAGCCATTACAAACGTTATTGCACAAAGGCGTAAGACATTTACAGCAAGTGATCACGATTAATGAACACCAAGATGCGCTAAATCATCGTGCGGTTTCTGAGCTTAATGAATTGATTGCCGGTTTAGATAACATCGTGGCGAAAAGTTCAACTTGGGAAGATGTCGTTACCCATTCGAATGGTATGAGCTTAGAAGCTCAAGAAATGTTGCTCTCTTGCTTGATGGAAATCTATCCTGAATTAGTTGATAGTTTTGAAGAACAAATGAACTGCAATGAAAATCTATCGTTACCTAGTGGAAAAAAGATTCAAGACTTAATCACGACCGTAGAAGCGTGCTATCAGTGGGCAATTAAAACGGACTTTACTAAACCTGAAAATAATTATTGGTTTTGGTATCGCTCACAAGATAAAGAAGAACCGCGTCTTGGGGTTCGAGGTGAAGAGAAAGGCGAAGACAGAGAATTGCCTCTTGATATTGGCCGTCAAGTGTATCGTCTTTATCACGCATTATTGAAATGTGAGGCATCAATGTCTTTAGCTGAGTTCTTAGTAGAGCATCCTCAATATCGCGCAATAAGCCGCAGAGTATGGACATTAGGACATAAAGCGTTAGGTGATATTCAAATGAATGTACTACATAAGTCGTCTTTACCAATGCATTTATTACGTTGTAAATTAGCCGTCTTTGGTGCAACGAAGTTTGATCCACGATCCGATCGCTGGGTTCGAGTTACTTTTTTTCAAGGCGCGCCTTTGTTAGATGAAGTTCATGATGGGGAATGGTTATTCCCGTTATTGCCAAACGCAGGAGAAGGCCAATGATCGTGTCACACAATGAATTAGTAGCGGTAACTAATAAGGCATTCTTAGGCATGCGCCGAACGTGCGGAGAAGCCGATGTTATTGCCAATATGGTGGCAGATCTGCAAATGGTTGGGTTGAATGGCGTCAGACATTTTAATAATGCGACCAAATTTTTAACGGTTGAGGAGGATTGTCCTGTCGAAATAACCATGACCAAATCAGGTAATTTAGTGGTGGATTTACACGGTTGTAGTGTGGCTTGCCATTTACCTGTGATTGTTGATTACGCGGTTGAAAAAATGGTGAAACGTAAACGCTTAAGCATCACATTAACCAAATGCCATAACCGTTGGCTCGCCTACAGTGAGTTGGTGAAGTTGGCAGCAAAAGGCATCGCTTGTAAAGCCGAGTGGGAAAATGGCACTAGCCCTAAACGGACCTTGTATGTTTTAAATCGAGGGTGTGTATCACCTGAATTGTTTTTGTCAGATGACGTTGAGCTCAACAGTGGAAAATTAAATGACATGACCATTGAATTATCAGTACGAGATTTTGATGTGGTTGCTTTATCTGAAGGGTACAGCATTCATATTAATTCGGCTGAGCTGAATGGATCACAAGAAAATGCATGGAGTCATGGCATTCAGGTTGATGATGCTGATTGGGAAAGTTTGAAAAAAACAGCGACCGCTATTTTAGTAGAAAACAGTGAGCAATCGTTAAAAGGTGCGGGAGAGCTAGCCTGAAACCATACATAGTTAACGATTAAGATGGCAACGCTCATGGTGAAAACGATGGGCGTTTTTTTATACTATTGACTCAGTAGTAAAATGAATGCAAAGTACTTTAAGTACAATGTTGCGTTAAGTCTTAATTAAAGAGCAAAAGGGTATGGTGATTTATATGAATAAATTAGATAAAAACAGCATGGTTTCAGATGAAGAAACCATAAAAACGTTGCCTACTCAATCTGCTCAGTCAAACGATTCGATAAATACATGGGATCAGCTAACGGATGAGCAACAACAAGATATTTTGGCTCACTTAACCGAAGTACCTTTTCAATAATCCTCGGCGTTAACTTCTTTTTCTGATTGTCGATACATTATCGCTTTAACGTTTATGTGGGGCACTTTTATTTTAATAGTGCCAAACACGTTCTCATTCTCCCTTCCATGAGAGTTCTGCAAACTGTTAACTTGATTGCATTCTCACTAGCCTTCATTGTGATTCTCTATTTATTGAGCTAACTTAATAAAACTATTATAAAAAATAATGATAAGCAGCGGAGTCTGCGCCTTGGACATGGAGTACTAGTCACGGATGATATCTTATTTATTTAGACGGCTTTTATTGGTTGTCCCTACTTTCATCGGTATTACCTTACTCATTTTTGCGCTAACCCGATTTGTGCCTGGTGGACCAGTAGAAAGAATGCTGCTGAGTTTACAAATGCAAGGGAGTTCTGAAACTGGGGGAACCAGCAGCGTTACTGATGGAAATAATGCATTATCTGAAGAGCAAATCGCAGAACTTAACGCCTTTTATGGATTAGATAAGCCCGTGTTTGAAGCTTATTATGATTGGTTAACAAAATTGGTTGTTCTTGATCTCGGTGAATCCACCCGCTATTACGAACCCGTATGGGACATGATCTCTGAACGATTACCCGTGTCTTTATTTTATGGAGGAATGACCTTTTTACTCAGTTACCTTATTTCAATTCCTCTGGGTTACTTTAAAGCCTTAAAGCACGGTTCCATCCTCGATTCTATGTCCTCTGTTGCTATTTTTGTTGGCTTCGCTTTGCCCGGTTATGTCATTGGCGTTTTCTTAATTAGTTTATTTAGTTATCAAATGGAGTGGTTCCCGATGGGGGGATTTGTCAGTGATGATTTTGATGACTACGGTGCGATAGAACAAATAAAAGACATTATGTGGCATGCGGTTTTGCCTCTATTTTGTTATCTGATTGGTGATTTTGCATTGCTTACAATGACGATGAAAAACAATTTGATGGAAAATTTGGCGGCCGATTATGTAAGAACAGCCATTGCAAAAGGGTTGCCATTTAAAACGGCCGTACGTAAACACGCATTAAGAAACAGTCTAATTCCGGTCGCGAGTCATTTTGGTAATTCGTTGATGTTTTTTATGACGGGATCATTTTTGATTGAGGTGATATTTAATATTGATGGTATTGGGTTGCTGGGTTATGAAGCGATCATGGAGCGAGATTACCCGGTTGTGATGGGGTTGTTCGCTATTAACGCAATGATGCTGATGATAGGGAATATTTTATCTGATGTGTGTGTGGCGGTGGTTGATCCTCGCGTTAAGTTTGGAGCCTAACTATGTCGTCTATCTTAAAAGTAAGTCCATTAACGCAGAAAAAAATACAGCGCTTTAAAGCGATAAAACGCAGTTATTGGTCTTTCATTATTCTGCTCTTATTGCTCGTATTGTCGATCTTTGCTGAAGTTTTTGTAAAC
The DNA here is from genome assembly GCF_963890165.1 of Aliivibrio sp. SR45-2. Classification (NCBI taxonomy): domain Bacteria; kingdom Pseudomonadati; phylum Pseudomonadota; class Gammaproteobacteria; order Vibrionales; family Vibrionaceae; genus Aliivibrio; species Aliivibrio sp. SR45-2. The sequence continues at coordinate 131,487 of NZ_CAWPRC010000172.1, forward strand.
AGTCGAGCTTTACTGGTGAGTTACCAAGGTGAGTGGCACTTTCCAACGTACGGTGATGTTAAATCAGGCGAAATGTTTGGATTAGATTATGTCCATGAAACGAATTACCGAGACTTAAAAACTGAATTTAAAGAACAAGATAATGGTGATTTTGTTGTTATGCCGATTGTGCCTTGGAATCCTTATGAACAAGATTTCTCAGGGGATTTTCCGCCTACCGCGCCTAGTGTTGAAACACAGCATTATTTGGGTACCGATACCATTGGGCGAGATATTGTATCGCGGTTGGTTTATGGCTTTAGGATTGCGATAGGCTTTGCGCTTATTACTCTAGTCATTTCATATGCGATAGGTGTATCGGTTGGCTGTGCAATGGGGTTCTTTGGGGGCAAGTTTGATCTGTTTTTTCAGCGCTTTATTGAAATATGGTCAATGGTGCCTTTTTTATACGTCATCATGATCCTTGTTTCCATAATGAAACCTAGCTTCATGCTATTCACACTAATTAATGTCATGTTTGGGTGGATGGGGATGACATGGTACATGCGAACAATGACCTATAAAGAGAAATCTCGTGAGTACGTTATGGCTGCGAAAGCGTTAGGGGCTTCAAATTCACGAATTTTATTTCATCACATTTTACCCAATACGATGGTGATTATAGTGACATTAGCACCATTTACGATTGTGGCTAATATTACCGCGTTAACCGCTTTGGATTATTTAGGATTAGGGCTTATGCCACCCACTCCAAGTTGGGGGGAATTATTACAGCAAGGTAAATCCAATTTAGATTCTCCTTGGATAGCAAGTTCGGTCGTGACTGCTATTGTTACAGTATTGATTATGGTGACTTTTATTGGTGAGGGAATACGAGAAGCTTTTGACCCTAAAAAACACACGCGTTATGTGTAAGCCAAAAAGAATAAATAATAGGAAGGAATCTATGACAATAAAAAATAAAATGACGTTATTTTCGGCATCTGCAGCGTTATTTAGCGTCGGACTTTTTTCTGCTGAATTACCGACAAATTTAGAATGGAAAACGAATGATTTAGCGCCGACGTTTGCTTCACCAGAGGCCGTGTTTGGTGGCACTTATCGTACGTATTCGTTGAGTTTTCCGCAGACATTTCGCTCGGTTGGTCCCGATTCAAATGGTGCTTTTCGTTCTTGGATTGTAGAGGCCAATTTACCGCCGTTAATTCAACACCCAAATACGGGTGAGTGGCTGCCTGGCTTGGCGACATCGTGGGCGTTTGGTGACGATAATAAAACGATGTATTTCAAATTAAATCCAAAAGCAATATGGAGTGATGGAAAGCCGGTAACCGCGGATGATTACCAATTCATGCTGACGTTAATGCGCTCAAAAGACATTGTCGCGCCGTGGTATAACGATTTTTTTACCAATGAAATCGCCGATGTTATTTCTTATGACGCTCATACTATTGGGGTTGTTTCAGCCAAAGAACGTAATCGTGATGAGTTGATTCAATATACTAATTTAATGCCCCGTCCTGCGCATTTCTATGGCAAGCCAAAACTCGATGAAAACAACGATGGTATTGACGATAAATTTGTTCGTAAATATAACTTTAAACCAGAACCGGTTACAGGACCTTATTACATCGATAAAATCAAAAAAGGAAAAAATATTGTTTTTAAACATGTGGGTGAAGATTGGTGGGGCTACGAAAATAAATACAACCAGAATCGCTACAACGTAGAGAAAATCAATATCAAAGTGATCCGTGATGATGACATCGCATTAAAGCATTTTGAAAAAGGAAATTTAGATTCTTTTACGTTACTTCGTCCCGATTTATGGCATGAGAAATCGAACGGTAAAAACTATCAAAATGGGTATATTCAGAAGGCTTGGGTATATAACCAAGCCCCTGTTGGTGCGGGTGGGTTATGGCTAAACACAGCAAAACCGATGCTGAATGACATGAACATTCGTAAAGGCATTATGTATGCCACCGATTTTGACATGATGATCGCCAAAGTGTTGAGAGGGGACTATTCACGTAAACCCAATGGGATGGGATTTGGTCATATTGGCTACGATAATACCACCATCAATGCACCTACATTTGATGCGAAAAAAGCCATCGAATATTTTGAGAAAGCCGGATTTGAAAAAATAGGCCCTGATGGCATTCGAATAAACGCCAAGGGTGAACGACTCAGTTTCGCCATCACGTATTCCGCTCAAGCTCATACTCCTCGAATTGCGGTATTACGTGAACAAGCCAAGCTTGCTGGAGTCGATTTTGAGTTAAACCTGATCGATGGTTCAAGCATGTTTAAATACGTACTTGAGAAGAAGCACGACATTTCTTTTCATAATATGGGAACCAGTGAGATCCCTGCGTATTGGGAATATTTTCATTCAGACAATGCAAATAAACCGCAAACCAATCATTTTACTAATTTTACGTCACCTGAACTGGATACCTTAATCGATTCATTTAAAAACGAATTTGATATTGATAAAAAACAGGCATTGTCTCGCGAAATTCAACAAGCGATTGCAGATGCTAATGTTATTGTTCCCGGTTATATGGTGCCTTACGCTCGTTCTGGTTATTGGCGTTGGATGAAGTTACCCGAAAAAATGGTAACCAAACAAACGGGTTATTTATTCCATGGTTGGGGTTTTTCTCAAACCTTCAGTACGTTCTGGATTGATGCATCGATAAAAAAGGAAACCAAAGCGGCGATGAAATCAGGTAAGGCATTTGAGCCCGTTATTATTATTGATGAAACCTATAAATTATAACTATAAAATAGTGAAGATGCGCATGGATAGACAAATCATATTGTCAGTGGAAAATGTGATCACTGAATTTGAAACCGATGAAGGGATCATTCGAGTACTTGATGGTGTCAGTTTTGATGTCCCTAAAGGGAAAACCATTGGCATTGTTGGGGAATCAGGTTGTGGAAAAAGCGTAACAGCATTGTCTATTATGGGCTTATTGCCTAAGCCTTACGGCAATGTCGTATCTGGACAGATTTTATATGGTAATACAAATTTAGTTCAACTTAGTCCAAGTCAATTATATGAAATGCGTGGCAATCACATTTCGATGATTTTTCAAGATCCAATGACGGCACTAAACCCGGTACATACGATTGGGAAACAACTCAATGAAGTGTTGGAATTGCATCGCTCTGATTTAAACAAAAAACAGCGTTTAGCGTATTCTATCGAAATGCTTGAAAAAGTAGGTATGCCATCTCCTGAATCTCGCTTACATGAATACCCTCATAGTTTATCAGGGGGGATGAGGCAGCGAGTGATGATCGCAATCGCATTAGCGTGTGAGCCAGATATATTGATTTGTGATGAGCCAACGACGGCACTTGATGTCACGATTCAAGCGCAAATTTTAACGTTGATGAAAAAACTGCAAGACGAGACGGGGATGTCGATCATTTTTATTACTCATGATCTTGGTGTTGTGGCTGAAATCTGTGACGAAGTGGTGGTGATGTACGCTGGTCGAGTGGCTGAGCAAGCTGACATTTTTGAGTTATTTGATAATCCTCTGCATCCTTATACTCAAGGATTAATGTCCTCAATGCCAAGCTTAAGTTTACAACCTAAAGCAGAGCTTGAAACCATTCAGGGTACCGTACCATCATTAAATGAAATGCCTCAAGGGTGCCGCTTCTCTACTCGTTGTAAATTCAAACAAGACGAATGTGATTTGGTGGTACCTGAATTGACTCAGATTTCACCGTTGCATAATGTGAGCTGTCACTTTTCTGGTCAGTTGATTGAGAATAAATCAGAGGGGACACTATGACGGAGTTATTAAGAATTGAGGGATTAAAACAACATTTCATTTCAGGTAAAGGTGTATTTAATAAAGGATACATTGTACATGCTGTGGATGGCGTATCTCTGAGTGTTAATGAAGGTGAGACGTTAGGATTAGTTGGGGAGTCTGGATGTGGAAAAAGCACACTAGGGCGCAGTTTGCTGAAGTTGTTTGAACCAACGGCTGGTAACATTTTTTTTGAAGGAGAAGACATTACTGATCTTGGAAGTAAAGCAATGCGATCTCTGCGTCAAGACATGCAGATTATCTTTCAAGATCCTACAGAATCGTTAAACCCAAGGCATACTATTGAAATGATTTTAGAAGAACCTTTCATTATTCACGGTATAGGGACAGCGAAAGAGCGCAAAGAGTGGGTAAAGGATCTGTTAGTTAAAGTGGGATTATCACCCAGTGCGATTACTCGTTATCCACATGAGTTTTCTGGGGGACAAAAACAACGAATTGGTATTGCGAGAGCCATTGCTTTAAAACCAAAATTGATAGTGTGTGATGAGTCGGTATCGGCATTGGATGTATCAGTACAAGCGCAAATCATTAATCTGTTATTAGATCTTCAAAAGGAGATGAATTTAGCCCTTATATTTATTGCTCATGATCTTTCTGTAGTGAAACATATTTCAGATAAAGTGGCGGTTATGTATTTAGGGAAGATTGTTGAGTACGGCAATTCAGAGGATTTATATCATTCACCTAAACATCCTTATACAGAAGCGTTATTGTCTGCGATTCCGGTTGCTCATCCTCGACTTAGAGGAAAAAAAAGAATCATACTAAAAGGCGATGTACCCTCGCCAATTAACCCGCCTAAAGGGTGCCGTTTTTCGACTCGATGCCCAAAAGCTGAAAAAAGATGCGTTGAGATAGAACCACAAAGACAGTGTATTGATAGTGCTGAGCATGATGTTGCTTGTCACCTATATGAATAACAGATATCAGGGGGGAGTAGTGGCTGTTATTTAACGGATGAGTTGAATAAATATCTATTTTGAACCCTCTTTTTTGAGTTCATTTATTCTATAATCAGTAAAAATAAAACGATTGAGGAAGGTATGAAAAAATTATTCGCTTTGGCTGCTGTGATGACGCTTGCTGGTTGTTCGACGACGATGCCAGATATGGGAACGGCACAACCCGTGCACTATACGTGCGAAGCAGGACGTAATTTTCAAATAACATTTAATGAGGATAAAGCGTTGCTGCAATTACCAAAAGAAGATTATGCATTAAAAAGAGCAGTATCAGCATCAGGGATGAAATACATTTCAGATGATGGAATGCCTGATGTGAGTAAGACGATTGTCTTTCATGGGAAGGGGGATTCTGCAATTCTTGAGTTAGGTCGCGTTGTTCTTAAAGAGTGCACCGTAATACAGTAATTGTTGGATCTGAAAATGGCCACGTAGTTGACATTACATGGCCATTTCATGTCACTTTTGTTTATGAGGAAACTACGACCCGTAAGTCACAATATAACGATTTGGTTTGTGATTCATTGCAAGCACAATGTTTAATACGATAGCACCAAGAACGGAAATCAGTAATAACGAAGGCGTAATAAAGAAGAAAGAGGCGCTTAAAATGCAGAAATCAATTGCCATTTGAACCTTGCCCACTGAAATGCCAAATTTCTCTTGAATGAATAAACATAAGACATTAAAGCCACCAAGACTTGAACGGTGTCTAAATAATATCAGCATACCTAACCCCATCAATAAACCGCCAGCAACTGCACAATAAATATCATTAATATGGTCAACTGAAATCATCATATTTAGATGATCGGTCATGATAGAAACGAGTGCACCTGAAATTAAGCTTGTTAGTGCAAACTTCTTACCGAATCGATTCCAAGCTAGCGCATAAAAAGGGAGGTTACATACAAAGTATAAAACCCCAAAACTGATGTCTGTCATTTGGCTTAACAGCAATGCTAAGCCTGTCGTTCCGCCTGTTAATAAATTAGCGGCTTGCAAAAAGAAGATCCCTTGAGAGACTAAAAATGTCCCTGTTAAAATCGCAATGACATCTTCTTTGTGAGTGTGTTTGATTTTTTCCATAATATCGATACCAACAAAATAATGCAGGCTAGCATAGGGTGAGATGGATTTTATGCAATCTGTTGGCTACAAATATCCGGCGTAGTTTGTAGTTAACCCTTTACACAGTGTAAAGCTAAAAATTGACACTTAATGAATATCTTTCATGTTGATAATGAGTAATCCCCAACAAAAATAACAAAGAAAAGTACAATTGAGGCTATCTGATCCAGATCAAATTATGTAGAATAACGACCAGTTAAGGCTAGTGACGTAATCGTTTGCGTCATTGGGCTATTTTTGGGTTTTATATTTATCTGAGTCAGGAGATACAGATGCTTAAGCGTGATATGAACATTGCAGATTACGATGCAGACTTGTTTGCAGCAATCCAGGAAGAGACGGTACGTCAAGAAGAGCATATCGAGCTGATTGCTTCTGAAAACTACACTAGCCCACGAGTGATGGAAGCTCAAGGTTCACAACTAACAAACAAGTATGCTGAAGGTTACCCTGGTAAGCGTTACTACGGTGGCTGTGAGTTCGTTGATAAAGTGGAAACACTGGCTATCAACCGTGCATGTGAATTGTTTGGCGCAGAGTACGCAAACGTACAACCGCATTCAGGTTCTCAAGCGAACAATGCCGTTTACATGGCACTACTAAACGCTGGCGATACCGTGTTAGGTATGAGCCTTGCTCACGGTGGTCACTTAACTCACGGTTCTCCAGTAAACTTCTCTGGTAAGCTTTACAACATCATTCCTTACGGTATTGATGAAGCGGGTCAAATTGACTACGAAGAAATGGAAGCGCTAGCAATAGAACATAAACCTAAGATGATCATCGGTGGTTTCTCTGCTTACTCTCAAGTATGTGATTGGGCGCGTATGCGTGAAATCGCAGACAAAGTTGGTGCTTACTTCTTCGTAGATATGGCTCACGTAGCGGGTCTTATTGCTGCTGGTGTTTATCCTAACCCAGTACCACACGCTCACGTAGTAACAACAACAACGCATAAAACATTGGCTGGTCCTCGTGGTGGTCTTATTCTTTCTAACGAAGGCGAAGATCTTTACAAGAAACTGAACTCAGCAGTATTCCCTGGTGGTCAAGGTGGCCCTCTAATGCACGTTATCGCTGGTAAAGCGGTGGCATTTAAAGAAGCACTAGAACCAGAATTTAAAGAATACCAAGTTCGTGTTGTTGCTAATGCAAAAGCAATGGTTGCAGAGTTTCTTGCTCGTGGTTACAACATCGTTTCAGGCTCTACTGAAAACCACCTGTTCTTGGTTGATTTAATCGACAAAGACATCACTGGTAAAGAAGCCGATGCGGCTCTGGGTTCAGCTAACATTACCGTTAACAAAAACTCAGTACCAAACGATCCACGTAGCCCATTTGTTACTTCTGGTATCCGTGTTGGTTCTCCTTCAATTACTCGTCGTGGTTTCTCTGAAGAAGACGCGAAGAACCTTGCTGGCTGGATGTGTGACATTCTAGACAACATGGGTGATGAGTCTGTTATCGAAGCAACAAAAGCGAAAGTATTAGAAATTTGTAAGCGTCTACCTGTATACGCTTAATTTTTAATTCAGTTTTAAAAATTGAAAAGGTCAGCCTGTTATAGGTTGGCCTTTTTTATTGCCTAAAATTTAATGAACTGTTGAGGGTTGTATTTCTTTATGTGATTAATGTTCATATGGGAGAAGATAACTACATAACATTCAGTAATTCAATGTAAATATAATTCACATTCATGATTTTGATTCTATTTCTGTATTATTTATAAGATTGAGTGAAAATAAATGTGATATGTTTCGGCCTTAGTGAACTGGACGATTAGTTTCGGCACTTTTAAAAGGTTGAGTCATGAGTAAAAAATTATTATTAGCGTCGTTAATATCGATGCTGCTTGCTGGGTGTAATGACGAGAATATAGATACATCAGGACCGATTCCTGATGTAGGAACTGGCGGTGGTTCGGTGACACCTCCAAAGCCTAATCCTGAACCAACGCCAGAACCGATACCGCCAACGGATATTATTCCTCCGGTGACATACGTTGGTACCTTGATGGCTTCGGGTAAAACCGTTTCCGGTGAAGTCAGCTGTAACGGCGTAGTTTTAGATAAAAATACAAGTACATTTACCGTTAAACAAGGGAATGAATTTAACTGTTCTTTTGGTGCGGTAGAGTTAGGTCGTTTTAAAGCTTCTTTTCCTAAGGTTAAATCAATCGATTTGGTTAATACAATCGTGCCTGCTTCTTTTGATCTTCAAGACAGTAAAGGGGTTAACGTAACGAAAATTCTACAATCCATTTCCACATGTGAGCATCAAGATCGCATTTGTTTAGATGACTTTGATTCTATTGATATTCAAGAGATCTATTCAGATTTGGGCAATAATGACTCTGTAAATGCATTTTTGGAGTCAAAAGAAGAAGAAGCCACTGATGACGTCGGTAAAGCACCTAGTTCTCATGTTGATGCTGAAATAGCGCCAGTTGTCACACCTGGTACAAGTAATGACCTCAATAGTGGGTTTGTATCAGCCAGCGCAGAAGACAGTTACGCTTATAAACCAAGTTCAGCAGCACAGGTGTTAACTAAAAGTAAATTAACAGATGATAATGGTACACCATTAGCTGGGGTTAATTTCTTTTCTACTAATGCTATTGGGATCACGGATGACAATGGTGAATTTGAATACCTGTGGGGTGACAAACTTACCTTTAGTATTGATACTTTTGAATTTGGTAGTGTAACCGGCAACCAAATTAACTATAAAATTACAGATGTCAGCGATAATGAAATTGTAAAATCAAATATTCAGTCATTAATCACTCGATATGCAGAAAATAGTAATAATACACTGCTTATATCAAATCGAGCACAAGAGGTTTTCTCTCTTTATCCTAACGTAATCAATGAATTAATTAATCTGAATTTACCTAGCGGTGGAATGATTGAAGGCACACAGTTCTCGATTCCGAATGAATTTGATGCACAATTTGAACATGGTTTAACTGCCGCTATTGATGCAGAGTTACAACCGCAAGGGTCATCATTTTATTTTTCAGATTATCCACATGTATTTGCTGTAGATAGTGGTACCTATGTTACCGACTCTCTCACTGCAATATTCAAGGGGGTTGGCAGTTTCCATGTATTTAATGACAACGGCAGTTTCTATGGTGCGACAGGTTACACTCGAGGAATGCGCGCATTAAATTTATCTAATCGAGCATTTCCAATAATGATGCCTCGTGCTGATATTAATAAAGACATCCCATTTGGTCAGCAGCAAGCATGGACTCGTGAAGGTCGTCCTTATATTGCGGAATACCCAGGAATAGATAAGATGCCAGCTATCCCTGTTGTATCGAAAGATAATGCAACGTTCGGTTTCCCATTCGTTACCGCCGGTGAAATTGGTGCGGGTAAAGTGGTATTTATGGGGAATAGCATGTACCCGAGTATCATTTCGTGCCCTGATAACTATTGGGCTAATGGTGCTTTACGTATTGATAGTGTCAAAAAATCATGTACATCGTCATTTGATCTAGCAAATGATCCTCGTAATGATAACGGCAGTATGAAGACCTTTTTCTCTAATTTATTTACATGGTTAAATAATGATAAGACAATCAATGGCATCAATGTTGCTTCCAATATAGACGTTGCTACAGCTTTACGTTCTGGTACTTCTCATGGAACTGCATATGATTTCTTTGTTAATCCATCTTTTGGCTTTTCTTCTGTTGAAATGTTAACTAAAGATGGTTTTTCAGGGCATTTATCGGCATCAGAAACACCGTTGTTAATTCTTCAAGCTTATCCTCCGAAGCCCCAAGGTGATGGCATGAGTCATCGTTTTATTGCTGATTTAGAGAATCCAAACCTGAGTCAAGATGATATTACCGCTTTAATTACGTACATTAATGATGGTGGTAGCGTTCTATTTATGGACGCTATCGATAGAATCACTAACCCTGAACCTATTGGGCGTTTAGCTGACTCTGCAGGTGTATCATTAGGTGGAAGTAACGTAACGCCCACATCGCAAGCATTTTGTGGCTCGTCATATTATTGTCAAGTACCATCCCCAAATCTTCATGTAAAGAGTCAGTATGAAATGGTGGTTCTTGAACGTTTCCAAGATGTGGACGGAAAGCAACCTTATACAGTTACTCAGGATGGTTCGGTCGAGTGGATCAAAGATGAAACTAAGATCAAATTTGAAATCCCAACCTATGAAATGATCAAACGTGATGATAAAGGTCAGCCAGTATTAGATAAAAATGGTGTTCCAGTAATGGAAACCAAATTTGCTCGTATTTTTGTTAAAAATGAAGAAGAAAGAGCGGCTGCAATCTCTGAATTACAAACAGCGTTTAAAGGCACTCCTTTATGCTCTAATGGTTATGAATATGAGTTTAACTGCATAGAAACTCGTCAAGGTGATGGTATAGAAGTTCGTGGGTCGTACGGACGTGCAGATTTTGATCGCTATCAAATGAGTCAAGACGTTGTAGAAAGTATGGTTAAAGCGGCAAACCTTGGTGATAACTTTAATGCACTAATGGAGCATGAGCTTTATTACCGCACCAAAGGTAAGCAAGGCATTCGTTTATCTTCCGTCGAGTTAAATCAAACTTACGATAATCTTTCTATTTGGATGTGGAATGACAACGCTTATGCTTATGATTCAAACGTTCAAGATGAACTCGGCTTTAAAACTGCGGTAGGTTTTCTTAATTGCTACACGAATAATGCGCATGGCAATGGATTAACGTGTCCTGATGATTTAGCGACTAAGTTAATTAAAAATGGAATGATTTATGGTGAAGGTGAACTTGTTGGGCAAATGAATCCAAGTTACCCACTAAACTACATGGAAAAACCACTAACTCGTATTATGTTAGGTCGTTCTTTCTGGGATCATGAAATCACGGTTGATACGACTAAGTACCCAGGTAGAACCGTCGCTTCAACGATCACAGAGACCGTAAATATCGAGACGGCAGGTAAAGCGGTCAGTTATTCTGCAGGAAATAATCAATCTACGGGGTTATGGGCGCCCCAACTTAGCGATATCACTATTAATGGCGGGGTTTCGGCAACGATCACCGTCATGATGGCGGATGATCTAACGGGTAAACCTCAGCATGAAACCAGTCTAAATCGTCCACCAAGAATGCAAACTAGTTATGCTTATGATGGAACATTACTGACCTTTAAAGTGCCTTATGGTGGTCTAATTTATGTTAAGCCAACTGAGGTTCTGAGTGGAGGTTCAACGATTGCATCGTTTAATCTTATTGGTGTTGAAAAAGCAGCGTGGTGGAAAAAGGATCCTGATAGCGCAAAAGGTGAGTGGATAAATGCCCCTGAGTCATCAACGGCTCCAATTGCTGAAATAGATACGGGCTCATTTATTTATACGACTGCTCTTAATAACGTTAAGACAGCTGATCTTAATGAGTTTAGTTATAATATGAACCGCTTTGCTAATGCAGCAAGTGATTTTTATGGGCGTGATGAAGTGAGTGAAGGTGGCCAACATCGTCGCTTTACTTACCCTGCATTAAAAGAGTTCCGCCATCGTTTTGTTAATGATGTGCAAATTTCTATTGGTGCAGCGCACTCAGGTTATCCTGTAATGAGCAGTTCATTTAACGTAGACGCAACGAAGCCACCAACGAATGCAATTGATGATTGGTTGGTATGGCATGAAGTTGGTCATAACCTAGCTTCTGCACCATTTTCTGTTCCTGGCAGTACTGAAGTGACGAATAATATTCTAGCGTTATATATGCAAGAATTAGACGGTCGTAATGACAAGCCTGAAATGGATCGAATTAGAACGAGTATTCAAAAAGCGCCTATTTGGTTAAGTTCTAATGATGGTCACGCATGGAGTCAAGGCGATGCTGGACTTCGTTTAGTTATGTTTGGTCAGTTGAAAATTTGGGCAGAAAGCCATTTTAAAATTGATGATTGGTATGTTGATGGTGATGTTCAACCGACGATTTACAATCAAGATCAAGGTTGGAATATGGTTAAATTAATGCACAGAAAAGCTCGAGGTGATCAACAAGGTGATAATGGCGTAAATTATTGTAGTTCTAGTGATACTGGATTAAACGCGGGTGATTTAATGATGGTATGCAGCTCTTACGTATCAGGTTATGATTTAAGAGATTTTTTCATGACATGGAATGTGGGTGAAACTTCAGTAACTAATGCTGATGGAACTAAAGTATATTCTGGCGGGATCAGTGATGCAGGATTCAATGCATTAACGAGATTACGTTTAGATAAACCTGAGATAGATCCGTTAACGATTAATGCTTTGCCTAATTAATAGTTAGCCAATTGTGTGATTAAAAAAGCCCCGAACGATTATCGTTTGAGGGCTTTTTACTATCTGTTATCTAAGCTGAAAATTACTTATTAATATTAATCAACGCGCCAGACTTACATTGGAAAGTATAGTAACGGCTTGTTTCATTAAATTTGCCTAGACCTTCACCTGTACAATAGTCAACATTGATATCTCTCATGACATCTAATGTTTTTTCTGTGTTCAGTTGGAATTTAGAACCATCGCTACAGATGATACGAACGCGACCATCATCACTTACTGAATAGACTTTCACTTCTGTATTACATAGCTCAAAAGACGCATCTTGGTAATTGTCTTGTTGTTTTGGCGCGCTGCTACAACCGGCTAAAACAAGTGCAAAAGCACACGCTAGACTGATTTTTTTCATGTTGACTATTCCTTAAGCAAAATTATGTCTTCAATATATCTTGTTAATAAAATGAATGCGAGTTTCTAACTTATAAAACGAGAATTCGTACCATGATTTTTAGACGGTTATGGTATTAATTTGAGTGATTAATTCACTCATTTTCGTTTCAAGTTGCTTCATTTCATGTTCAAGATGATGAACTAATTCATTCGTACTGCTAGCGAGAGAGGCCAATTCATCAATATCAGAATTAACCGCATTTGCTGTTTCTGATTGCTCTAATGTAGCCGCTGAAATACTGGTGTTAAAATTATCTATTTCAGAAACCGAATGATTAAGTGACTCTATGTATTGAGCTGAATCCGTGACACTTTCCTGAGTTGTTTCACTCAATAACTTACTTTCTTCCATTAATAAAAAGGATTGTTTTGCATTAACCCCAATACCATCAAGTAGTTGACGAATGTCATGAGTGGCTTCTTGGCTACGTTGAGCGAGTTTTCTTACTTCATCCGCAACAACCGCAAATCCTCGTCCTTGTTCTCCGGCACGGGCCGCTTCAATTGCCGCATTAAGGGCCAGTAAATTGGTTTGGTCAGAGACCGCTGTAATCGTATCTAATATTTCAGACACATTGAGTGTCTGTTTTTCTAAATGTTCAACGTGTTGGTGAGTATTAATAATACTGCTATGCAGTTCGTTAACCGTCTCTGTTGTGGCTAGAGTTTGGTTTTTACATTCTGTTGCGTTCGCGGTTGCTTGTGTTGTTGTTTCATGAGCGCTGTTGGTAACCCCTGCAATTTCAGAGCTTGTTTGTGCCATTTCAGTCATAGCTGTCGCGATACTGTCACAATGAGTCAGCGTTGTTTGACTTGATTGCGTCGCTTGTTTCAAGTGTTCACTTAGTAAGTTTAGTTCATTTTGTGTTTGAGAGGCGACGTTATGCGCTGAACGTAGTGGGAGTGCTATATTTTCAAGTAATGAATTAATATCTCTTGCGATAGCATCGAACTCATTCTCATTGTTGTTTTCCAATGTGAGTGTTAAGTTTTTACTGGCAGATATTTCATTAATACGAAGGCTAAACGAAGTCATTCGGCTATTGATTGATTTCGCGGTAAAAAGACTAATGAAAATAATAGGTAATATGAGGAACAGAGCAACCGCTATGTAGCCGTTTCGAATGAATGCTGATTGTGACATTTCTTTTGTTGCAGCGATATTAAGACTTTTTGATAGATTATCCGTGATCGTTTTGATAAGGCCAATACGTTGAGTGGCCATTGGAAACCAAACATTTGCGCTTGGTCCTTGTAATGTTGCCAATGTATTTTTTTGAGACAGATAAATCGACTGCGTATCCGTTACTTTTTTCCAGGTATTAGAAGACATCGCGTTGTTTAACTGTTGCACAAAGTCAGCAGAAAGAATCGATTTAGCTTGGCGAATAGAAAAATATTCAGTTGAAAGGTAACTGCTAATGTCAGCATATTTATCAAGGCTTGATGTCTTACCTGCAAATGCACCATTTAAAGCCCCTCTCACTTTTCCTGCTTCTTCTTTGACTTGTAATAATGCGGATAACCCTTGCATTTCGCTGCGTAATATTGGCGAATTTATTTTTGATACAATAATAGAGATAGAATCAAGAGAGAGTTGATTAAGTGTTGAATAATAAACAAATGGAGAGAGCGTAATTGAAAAGTTATCGACTTGAGAGCGAATGCTATTTTTATTATTTAATTGCTGGGTTACCTCAAAGAGTAAAGATGAAACAATCGTTTTTTCTAAAAAATCAGGAGTGAAGTTACGTAATGCCTGTTCAGCGGAGTCTGATTTTTTTCTTTGTTCAATGAGCTTACTATTACCTGATTTCCCTTGGGAGGCGAGATACCCTGCGGTTATTCCTCGTTCAACGGCAAAGTTATGGGCGACATTATCCAGTAAGTTAAATAAAGAAACGGCTTCTAACGAGTAATTAGCGTCATGAACTTTTTGGTTTTCTTGAGTGAGTAGTTGAGTTAAAAATAGAGTAATGATTAAGGTTGGTAAGAGTGATATGAGCAATAAGCGAGTTTTTATACTTTTTAGAATAGATAACTTCATCGAGTAACCTTTTAATTATTATGGGTATGCCGACATATCGGCAACAAGTTGGAAACCTTTAGTAAAGAATAAGTAAAAACCTTGTATTAGTTACGTCTTCTTAGTCTCGGTGATAGGCACCGATCCGCTTTTCTTGTACACTAAACAAAAAATAATAGGAGGCAAGAATGCATTGTCCATTTTGTAGTGCTACAGACACAAAAGTTATCGATTCTCGATTGGTTTCTGATGGTCATCAAGTTCGTCGTCGTCGCCAATGTTTGGCGTGCAGTGAACGATTTACTACGTTTGAATCCGCTGAACTTGTTATGCCTAAAGTGATTAAGTCTAATGGCAATCGTGAACCGTTTGATGAAGATAAATTATCGGGTGGTTTGTATCGTTCATTAGAAAAACGTCCCGTAAGTGCTGATTTGGTTGAGCTTGCTTTAAATACAATTAAATCAAAGCTAAGAGCAACTGGTGAGCGTGAAGTACCTTCGGAGATGATCGGCAATTTCGTTATGGATCAACTAAAGGAACTCGATAAAGTGGCGTATATTCGATTCGCATCCGTATATCGTAGCTTTGAAGACATTAAAGAGTTCGGCGAAGAAATTGCAAAACTAGAGAAATAAAATGAAATTTACTCCTCAAGATCACCTGATGATGCAGCGCGCTATTCAATTAGCCAAGCGCGGTATTTATACGACGGCACCGAATCCAAATGTGGGCTGCGTACTCGTTAAAAATGGTCTTATTGTTGGTGAAGGGGCACACCTTAAAGCGGGTGAGCCTCATGCTGAAGTTCATGCTTTACGCCAAGCAAGTGAGAATGCGAAGGGGGCAACGGCTTACGTTACTTTAGAACCGTGTTCTCATTATGGTCGAACCCCCCCTTGTGCTGAAGGGTTAATAAAAGCTGGCGTAGTCAAAGTTATTTGTGCCATGGTTGATCCAAACCCACAAGTAGCGGGCCGAGGTTTAGCGATGTTAGAAGCCGCAGGAATAGAGACCGCGTCAGGCTTATTAGAAACGGAGTCTCGTGCACTGAATCCTTCATTTTTAACTCGAATGGAAACGGGAAAACCGTTTGTTCAATTAAAAATGGCGGCCAGCTTAGATGGTAAAACAGCGCTGAAAAATGGTGTAAGTCAATGGATCACATCGAAAGAAGCACGACAAGATGTACAGCGTTATCGTGCACAAGCCGGAGCGATTCTATCTACGGCAAAAACGGTTATTGAGGATAATGCCTCCCTTAATGTTCGTTGGAGTGATTTACCGTCTTCAATTCAAGAATCGTATTTAGAAGCAGAGGTAAGGCAGCCATTACGTGTCATTTTAGATCGTCAACATCAACTTACTTCTGAACTTGCTCTGTTTAACACAACTGGAAAAGTGGTTACCGTTTCTCACCAACCTTCACATCCTCTTAGCCATCCAGAAAGTCACTTGTATTGTGATTTTGATAATAATAAACAATTAGTATTGTCTGATGTAATACAAAAAATAGCCCAAGAACATAATGTAAACCATCTTTGGGTTGAAGCTGGTGCAACACTTGCTGCAAGTATGATTTGCGAAGGTCTGGTCGATGAACTTATTATCTATTTGGCGCCAAAGTTAATGGGTGCAGATGGCCGAAGTATAGTGAACCTCATCGGATTAGAAGCGATGTCTGAAGCAATTAATTTAGACATTAGTGATATTCGAATGGTCGGCAAAGATATTCGAATTACAGCAACAATAGTAAGGTAACGTATGTTTACAGGAATTATTGAATCAATCGGTACACTTCAAGCCATCACGCCTAAAGGTGAAGATGTTAGTGTCACAGTTAATGTTGGCAAATTAGACATGGGCGATGTGAAATTAGGCGACAGTATTGCGACTAATGGCGTTTGTCTAACCGTCGTAGCGATGACAAAAAATAGTTATACCGCTGATTTATCTTTAGAGACATTAAAGCGTACTGGTTTTGTCCATTATAAAGCAGGCGATAAAGTCAATCTTGAAAAAGCGATGTTGCCGACAACTCGTTTTGGTGGACACATTGTCTCTGGCCATGTTGATGCGGTAGGGGAAATAATTGAACGTCACCAAACAGGCAGAGCGGTCGAGTTTTGGATCCAATTACCTCAGGATTTAGCTAAATATGTGGTAGAAAAAGGCTCAATAACGATCGATGGCATCAGTTTGACCGTGAATGATTTACGTAAAAATGCATTTAAACTTACTATTGTGCCCCACACTGCATCGGAAACGACGATGGATACATTCACTGTTGGAAAAAAAGTGAATCTAGAAGTGGACTTAATTGCACGATATTTAGAAAGACTTGTGATCGGACAGAAAGAAGAGCAACCTCAGTCTTCTGTTACGATGGATCTTTTGGCAAAATCAGGTTTCTTAAATTAACCATTTAACCTAACTAATATATTAAAGGTATTTCACATGGCAATTAGCTCAGCAAAAGACATTATTGAAGATATTCGCTTAGGTAAGATGGTTATCCTGATGGATGATGAAGATCGTGAAAATGAAGGCGATTTAATCATTGCAGCAGAAAAAATTACACCAGAAGCGATCAATTTCATGGCAACACATGGTCGTGGTTTAATTTGTTTAACAATGACAAAAGATCGTTGTGAAAAGTTAGGTCTGCCACCAATGGTGCAAGACAATAACGCACAATTTACAACTAACTTTACTGTTTCTATTGAAGCCGCTGAAGGGGTTACTACGGGTATTTCTGCAGCAGACCGTTCTCGTACTGTTGAAGCTGCCGTTGCTAAAAATGCTGTTGCTGCTGATCTTGTTCAGCCAGGTCACATTTTCCCTCTTGCAGCACAAGAAGGCGGAGTGTTAACTCGTGCGGGACACACTGAAGCTGGTTGTGATCTAGCTCGTTTAGCCGGTTTTGAACCTGCAGGTGTTATCGTTGAAATCCTAAATGATGATGGCTCGATGGCTCGTCGTCCTGATCTGGAAATTTTTGCTGAAAAACACGATGTTAAATTAGGCACGATTGCTGACTTAATTGAATACCGTAATAACAACGAAACAACGATTGAACGTGTTGCTGAGTGTAAATTACCAACAGAGTTTGGTGATTTTGATCTAGTGACTTACCGTGACACGATTGATAATCAGCTTCATTATGCAATGAAAAAAGAAAATACATCAGGTATTGCGCCATTAGTACGAGTTCACCTTCAAGACACCTTCACCGATATCCTTCATTCAGATCGTTGTGCAGAACGTAGCTGGACATTACCAACGGCAATGCAACGTATAGCGGCCGAAGGTGGTGTACTTATTATTCTTGGTAATGAAGAGTCAACGGACAGTATTGTACATAAAATCAAAGTATTAGAGCGTCAAGATAACGGTGAGTCGCCTACAATGGCGAAGAAGCAAGGTACGTCACGTCGCGTTGGTGTTGGCTCACAAATCTTAGCGGACATGGGTATCTCAGACATGCGTCTGCTGTCATCTTCTTCAAAGCGTTACCATTCATTATCAGGCTTTGGTCTGAATGTAGTAGAATACGTTTCAAAATAAGCGTATTGATGGGCTCTATTGTGTAAATAGAGCCCAAATAATTAGATATTTGTCACAAAGCTGTGATAGAATTCGCCGATTCTCACTATGATATGTAGTTGAAAATAGTTACCCAGTTTAATTGGAATAATATAGATACAGGAAGGCTTATGAACGTAATTGAAGGCGGCGTTGCTGCTCCTAATGCGAAAATTGCAATTGTCATTTCTCGCTTTAATAGCTTTATTAATGAAAGTCTACTTTCAGGCGCTATCGATACTCTAAAGCGTTTTGGTCAAGTATCTGAAGAAAACATCACTGTTGTTCGCTGCCCTGGCGCCGTAGAATTACCATTAGTTGCTCAACGAGTAGCTAAAACAGCAAAATATGATGCAATTGTTTCATTGGGTTCTGTTATCCGTGGTGGTACACCACATTTTGAATACGTATGTAGTGAATGCAATAAGGGTCTAGCACAAGTATCTTTGGAATATAGCATTCCAGTGGCATTTGGTGTTTTGACTGTTGATACAATCGATCAAGCAATCGAGCGCGCCGGTACCAAGGCTGGTAATAAAGGGGCGGAGGCTGCACTAAGCGCACTCGAAATGATTAATGTTCTGTCTCAAATAGAATCCTAATGGGAGTTAGTGTGAAACCAGCCGCACGTCGTAATGCACGTCAATTTGCGCTTCAAGCAATTTATTCATGGCAAATAAGCAAAGAAAATGTTGCTGCTATTGAAGAACAGTTTTTAACTGCAGATAAGTATGATGAAGAAGAGCATCATGCAAAAGAGCCTAAACTACAAGCTCCAGAGACTGATGTAGCGTACTTCCGCGATCTTTTCTCAGGTGTTGCTCTTAACCACATTAAGTTAGACGGTAAAATGCGTCCATACTTATCTCGTCCACTTCAGGATCTTGATCAGATGGAGCTTGCGTTATTACGTATGTCTATCTATGAAATGATGAATCGTGACGATGTACCTTACAAAGTAGTTATCAATGAAGCGATTGAACTTGCAAAAGTGTTCGCAGCAGAAGATAGCCACAAATTTGTAAATGGTGTATTAGATAAAGCGGCTCCAACATTACGTAAAAAGTAAGTTGGAATTAGCATACTAATTAATACTAAAGGTCAGCTAATTGCTGGCCTTTTTTATACCTTAAATACAAGATAAGAATACTTAATAATATGACCAGTGAATTTAATTTAATTGAACGGTTCTTTGTTGAAGGGAACTTATCAAGAAAAGACGTAGAACTTGGTATTGGAGATGATTGCGCTTTAGTGTCAGTACCAGAAAACCACCATGTTGCCATTACGACAGATACTTTAGCTGCAGGAACTCATTTTCTTTTAACTGCTGACCCTGTCAATGTTGGTTACAAAGCGCTTGCTTCAAATCTGAGTGACTTAGCTGCGATGGGAGCAAAACCTACATGGGTGTCTTTGGCATTAACATTACCAGAGCCAAATGAAGAATGGCTTAAAGGGTTCTGTGACGGCTTTTTTGGTTTAGCAAAATTGCATAACGTGCAACTGATCGGCGGAGATACAACAAAAGGGCCATTAAGTATTACGATTACAGTTCAGGGTATTGTTCCAAAGGGTGAAGCGATGACTCGTAAAGGTGCACTCTGCGGTGATGATATTTATGTGACCGGAACATTAGGTGATAGCGCTGCAGGCCTTGAGGTTATTCTTGAACAGACAAATGATATTGAATTACCCTTAGCAAAAGAGCTTGAATATCGACATTATTATTCATCACCACGAATCGAATTAGCGCAAGAAATACGTCATTTATGCCATTCGGCACTGGATATTTCTGATGGTGTAATTTCTGATTTAG
Organism: Aliivibrio sp. SR45-2; assembly: GCF_963890165.1. Classification (NCBI taxonomy): domain Bacteria; kingdom Pseudomonadati; phylum Pseudomonadota; class Gammaproteobacteria; order Vibrionales; family Vibrionaceae; genus Aliivibrio; species Aliivibrio sp. SR45-2. Next base: position 151,635 of record NZ_CAWPRC010000172.1, read on the forward strand.
GCCATATACTGAAACAATCAAACGTGAATGCATTATTAGAAGTTACTCTTTTGCCTATCTCTAATGAGCTAAAATCTTATCATCATGGTGATGATGAGAAGTGTCAAAAAATGGCATTAATAAGTGGAGAAGAATATGAACTTTGCTTTACTGCACCAAGAGAGAATCGCGAAGCAATAAAAAAAATAACGACTCTTTTAAATCAAAACGTTAGTATAATTGGTGAAATTACACAGGGTCCATTTACTAATTTACAGAGTGGCGTACAATTAGTAAAAGAAGGCAAGCAATTAGATTGGAGCCTATATGGTTACGATCATTTCAGGAGTTAAGCATGACAAATCCATTAGCACTTATTAGTTTAAAAAATCCGTGGCATTTATTAGCGACAGGCTTTGGCAGTGGTTTGGCTCCTATTATTCCGGGAACGATGGGCACCCTTGCTGCGATACCATTTTATTTATTATTGGCTCAGCTTCCCTTTTACCTTTTTGTAATTGCAGTGATTTTTTCTGCTCTTATTGGTATTAAGATTTGTGATATTACGTCTTCAGATATGAAAGTACATGATCACGGATCTATTGTGTGGGATGAGTTTGTTGGTCTTTGGATCACAATGAGCATTGTGCCTTATTTAAATTTATCAGTAACAGATTGGAAATGGTTACTTACAGGGTTTATATTATTTCGATTTTTCGACATGGTAAAACCTTGGCCAATTGGATGGCTAGATAGTAAAGTTCATGGCGGCGTTGGTATTATGATTGATGATATTGTCGCTGGATTTATGGCTCTAATTAGCTTGTGGTTAATTGGTAAATATTCTGGTTGGTTGTAAATGAGTAACACTTGTTTAACGTTAAGAACTCTATTTGTTGTTACTTTTTATTGTTTAAGTAGCGTGAGTTTTGCTCACGCTGACCCAGTGCTTGTTGGTTATTGGGGATATGATGAGTATTTAGCAGAGCACCCAAAAGAAAAAGTGCTTACAAATGAGTTAAGAGTCATGGTTAATAATGAACCTATTCCATTGACGATTAAACAAGAAAGACCAATTAAAATTTCCTTTATTTATCCAGGTGAGCAGTCATCTGATTATTGGACTCGAAATATTGTCGCATTTGAATCTCGATTAAAATCTTTAGGTATTAATTATGAATTAATACAAGTATCGACACGCCTCAATGTTGATTTTAAAGAACAGAGTCGATCATTATATGAAGCCATAAATAATAAATCTGATTATTTAATTTTTACATTAAATACAAGTCGACATCGTAAGTTTGTGGAGCATGTAATTCAAAGCCCTGATATTAAAATAATACTTCAAAATATAACGACACCAGTAAAAGCATGGGCTGATAGCCAACCATTGTTGTATGTTGGGTTTGACCATATTATTGGTACGAAGTTAATTGCTGATTACTTTAAAAATCGATTTCCTGATGGTGCTAAATACGGAATGCTTTATTATTCGTATGGTTATTTAAGTACGGCAAGAGGTGATGTTTTTGTACAATCAATGGATAATAATAAATATACATTAACGTCGTCATATTATACGGAAGCGACGGCAGAGAGTGCCTATAAAGCGACTCAAAATATCATGAAAAATAACAGTGATGTTGATTTCATTTATGCATCATCAACAGATATCGCTCTTGGTGCAATTGAAGCGTTAGGGGAAATGCCGAGTTTGAATCCCCTTGTTAATGGATGGGGAGGCGGCTCTTTAGAGTTAGAGGCGATTGAAGATGGAAGATTAGATGCAACCGTTATGCGTATGAATGACGATACCGGAGTAGCAATGGCTGAAGCGATAAAGCTGGATTTAGAGGGAAAGGAAGTACCAACTGTATTTTCTGGCGATTTTGAAGTGGTAACATCAGAAACGACAGAAGAAGAGTTACGTCAATTTAAAGAATGCGCATTCCGTTACTCAGGAATTGATTGATCGCATGAATGATAAAAGGAAAGTACTGAAAAAAGCGTCGTTAGCAGATTTAATATTTCGTGCTATTTTTATTATATTTTCTATTTTGACCGTAGGTATTACTATTCATACTTATCAATTAAGCGTGAATACCATTAATGAAGAAGTTAAACGGAATTTAGAACAAACATCGGCACTATTAGAAAATTATTTTAATCATCGTCTAGCTATTTTACAAATTAGGCAAGATACAGATGCAGGCAGTCTCGGATTAAAAGATCATTATGGTAATGATCGAATTTTAAATTTAGAACAGTATTTTTCAGATATAGAAGCAAAAGAACCCTCAAACTCACCTGACTTTCGTTTTCTTGAAGCGAACAATCATGTTTTTTGGAGTGATGATAATCACTTGTTTCTTGGTATGAACTCTGAAAATTTAAAATATATTATAGATAAAAATATTTATATTAATACATGGTATTATTTAACGGTAACCACGGACAAAAAGATAACCCATCTCCTCATTAGACGAACACCGGTTGTTAGTTCTTTTACTGGCGAAGTTAGAAGTTATTTATACAATGCCGCAATATTAAATAATAACATTTCGTTTGTTCATAGTTTAAAGAGGGTGAGTCGTAGCCAAGAAATCTTTATCGTTAATAATAAAAAATTAATCTCATCAACGATAAAGAAAAGTACCGCCAGGTATGCAGAGGTTGAAGAATGTATTGGAAATGGTGTTGAGACCTTTGCTGGTAAGATCTTAAATTATACCCCGCTAAAAATAAAATCATTAAATGGTTCTTTATCGATCGTATCATTAAAAAATAAAGAGAACGTGACGTTACTTGAACAGCGTTTTATTTATAGTGTTGTTCTTTCTTTTTTTGTATTGATTGCTATTGCGGTATTAGTCCGTGGCCTATTTGAACACCGAATTTTATTAGCATTAAACGCGCTTCTTTCTTACGCAAAAAGTGTATCGAAAAAAAATGGAAATAAGCATTATCTTGGCAGTGGGATCCTTGAATTTGATCAAATAGGCGCAAAACTTGAAGATATCTTTATTGAGCTCATTGAGGCAAAAGAAGAGAGTCATAAAGCGCAAGCAGCCGCTGAAAAATTAACTCAAGTTAAGTCTGATTTTCTTGCAAGAATGAGCCATGAAATCCGCACGCCATTGAATGGTATTCTAGGGATCTCTAGTTTATTAAAACAAGCTCAACTTCCTTTAGAGCAGAAAAAACAAATTCAAATCATTCATCAAGGTGGAGAGCATTTATTAGCGGTATTAAACGATATTTTAGATTTCTCTCAGATAGAGCAAGATAAGTTAAATATTAATTTTGAAGAGTTTGTTCTTGATGACGTACTCGATACGATTAGTGCGATATACACACCACTTTGTATGGGAAAAAACATTACGTTTAATCTAAATAATAAAATTGATACCGACGTGATTTTATATACTGATAAAGTACGATTAACTCAAATTCTATTTAATTTATTGAGCAATGGTGTGAAATTTACTGAGCTTGGACAGGTCACCCTGAGCTTAAATCTTGAATCAAAAAATGGACAAATATTTTTATGTTTTGATGTCGAGGATACCGGGGTTGGTATTGGTATTGAAAACCAAGCATCGGTGTTTGACCCATTTATACAAGTGGAATCGACTGGAACAAGAAAATTTGGTGGCAGTGGTCTCGGTTTGGCGATCGTTAAGCAATTACTGCATTTGCTTAATGGGTCGATTACGGTTGTTAGCTCGCCGGGTTTAGGGACGTCATTTACGATTAGGTTGCCTGTTGAAGTGATCGAGTATAAAAAAGCACTGCCTTCTGAAGCATCAAGCCATCATGAATATTTATTGCCAATAAATTTGAAAGTATTATTGGTAGAAGATAATAAATCGAATGCGTATATCGCAAAAGCATACTGTCAAAAATACAGCTTAGATGTAACGTGGGTAACTTCTGCGGCTGAAGGGATTCAAATGATTAAAGAGCACTCATTTGATTTGGTTTTGATGGATAACCAAATGCCAGAAATGAGTGGGATAGAAGCCACAAGATACATAAGAAAAACACTTAATTTGAGTCTGCCAATTTATGCTTATACTGCGGATGTTTTAGAAGACGCGACAAACGAATTCTTATCGGCAGGTGCGGATTACATTATAACTAAGCCAATTAAAGAAAAATCGATTTTAGATGCTTTGGTTTTTTATAAAGCAGAGCTAAAACGAAAAAATTAACTGCGTTTAATTCGAACGACTTTCATTATTTCAAGTTCAAAACCGGCAAGAGACTCAGTACTAGGATAGTAAGTCATGTTTACATTCGCGCCTTTAAGTGATTTGTACGCTTGGCTTCGTTTAAATTTAAACGGAGTATTGCAGTTTTCAATCATAACGGTATGCAGCACCCAATCTCCAACTTCACGTTGAGTGTGAGAGGTTACTTTCATATCCGTACTATGAGTTAGGTCTTGATGTTTATTCAACATTTTATCTACGTCTGATTTCATTGGGCTCACCAGTAATATATACACAGAACCATGATAATCTTATTTTCAACGCATTGTTACTATTCAACCATAATATAGGGAAATTACCATGTCTAAGAAAGTCTATTGCATTGCTCAATTTTTACCAAAAGAAGGTAAATTGAATGAGCTATTTCGTGTGCTTCAAGCGTTAGAACCTAACACTATGCGAGAAGATGGTTGTCAGCAATATATAGTGACTCGTCAGTTACAGAGTCCATTTGCTGAAGGAGAAAGCTATCCTATTGCATTCAATGAGATTTGGGCTAATAACGATGTATTTGAAGCTCATTGCCAACGTGAAGAAATTAAACAATTTTTTGAGCAGCAATGCATTGCTGAAGATGGGTTGGTCGATAAGTGGAATGTATGTATTTATAGCGATGAACCAAATGATTTTGATGCACCGAAATTAAATTAGATAATCGTACTTATTACAGTGATAAAAAATGCCACAACGTTGTGGCATTTTTTTATGAAATGATATGAATTATAAATCCAGATAATCTCGGATTTGTTTTTCAATACCTGTTGCATCTAACATTAACTCAGCATGCATTTCTTCTTGTGTTCCTTGAGCAATAAATTGGTCAGGTAAGCCAAGTTGAAGTACTGGTTTGATTAGACGGTTTTTCATTAAGAACTCAATAACGCCTGAGCCGGCACCACCTGAAATTGCATTCTCTTCAATAGTCACTAATACATCATGGCTTGTAACTAACTCACAAAGTAAGGCTTCATCTAACGGTTTAGCAAAACGCATATCGGCAACCGTTGCGTCTAGTTTTTCTGCCGCTTCTACACTGTTCGATAAAAAAGTGCCGAAGTTTAAGATAGCAACACGTTCGCCTTTTTCTGTGATTTTAGTTTCACGGATTAATCGACCTTTACCTATTTTTAACGCTTGCATTTCTTTATTAACCTCAATACCAGTCGCACTTCCTCGAGGATAGCGAACAGCACTTGGTCCAGTATGTTTATGTCCGGTATAAAGCATCTGGCGACATTCATTTTCATCGCTTGGGGTCATAATTACCATGTTTGGAATACAGCGCATAAAGCTGATGTCAAAAGCACCTTGATGGGTTTGACCATCGGCACCAACCAGACCAGCACGGTCGATAGCAAACATTACAGGCAAATTCATAATGGCAACATCATGAATCAATTGATCATAACCACGTTGTAAGAACGTTGAATAAATGGCGACAATAGGGTTATAACCTGCGATAGCCATACCACTGGCTAGCGTTACTGCGTGTTGTTCTGCAATTGCAGTATCAAAATATTGACCTGGGAATTCTTTTGAAAAGCGAACCATGCCAGACCCTTCACGCATTGCAGGTGTGATGGCCATTAATTTGTCATCGTCTTTTGCCATATCGCAAAGAAAATCACCAAAAATGTTTGAGAACGTTGGTTTTCCACCTGATGACTTCGGTAATGAGTGATTGCTTGGATCAAATTTAGGTACGCCATGATAGCTAATAGGATCTTTTTCTGCAGGCTCATAGCCTTTGCCTTTTTTCGTCATAATGTGTAAGAACTGCGGACCTTTTAGGTTGCGCATATTCTTAAGAGTACGAACTAATTCGTTTACATCATGACCATCGACAGGACCAATATAATTAAAGCCTAGCTCTTCGAACATCGTTCCAGGAATGACCATCCCTTTGATATGTTCTTCAGTACGCTTAAGTAATTCTTTAATCGTAGGGGTACCAGAGAGTACTTTTTTACCACCTTCACGAATGGAGGTGTATAAACTGCCTGATAATACGCGAGCTAATTGATTATTAAGTGCGCCAACATTTTCTGAAATTGACATCTCATTGTCATTTAAGACAACTAACATATCTGGGTGTATGTCACCGGCGTGGTTTAATGCTTCAAACGCCATGCCTGCCGTAATAGCACCATCACCAATAACACTAATGACTTTTCTATTGGCTTGCTCTTTTTCAGCACAGATAGCTAAACCCAGAGCGGCGCTTATCGAGGTTGAAGAGTGACCAACAGAAAGCACATCATATTCGCTTTCATCGCGCCATGGGAAAGGGTGTAATCCATCTTTTTGACGAATGGTAGACAGTTTTTCACGGCGACCCGTTAAGATCTTATGAGGGTAAGCTTGATGGCCTACATCCCAAATAAGTTGATCAAATGGGGTATTGTAGACGTAATGTAAAGCGACAGTCAGTTCAACTACACCAAGCCCAGAAGCTAAATGGCCACTCGATTTACTGACAGACTTTAAAAGATAAGCACGAAGCTCATCACATAAAGCAGGTAGGCTTTCTTTTGGCAAAGAACGTAGTTCATCTGGTGTGTTTGCCAAAGCCAGAATTGGGTATTTTGAAATATCAAGTGACATAATTATTCAGCGCTTATCTGTTTTAGTTTTTACGCTCGATGACGTATTGAGCGAACGCTTGCATTGCATCCGTGTTATATGGAATATCATCTAATGCAGTGATAGCCGTTTGGTATAATTGTTCTGCTTTCAGTTTAGCACCATCAAGGCCTAATAAAGCAGGATAGGTACTTTTCTCTAAGGCTATATCAGAGCCTTGAGGTTTTCCTAATGTTTCGGTGTCACTTGTGATATCTAAGATATCATCTTGAACTTGAAAGGCGAGACCAATAGCGTCTGCGTATTTTTCAAGTTGTGGAAGTATTTGTTTGCCTTTTTCACCAGCACATAACGCACCAAGTTGAATGGCACTTTTCATTAATGCACCGGTTTTGTTGGCATGGATTTGCTCTAAAGAGGCTAAATCTACTCGCTGCCCTTCGGCTTGTAGGTCAAGTGATTGACCCATACACATCCCTGATGCCCCTGATGCTTTAGATAATACTCGTATCATATCAATACGCGAGGATTCAGCTTCTTCTGCTAGGGTACCGTTAGCCAAAATTTCAAAGGCTAAAGTTTGCAATGCATCGCCAGCGAGAATGGCTGTTGCTTCATCGAATTTAATATGACAAGTTGCATGACCACGACGTAAATCGTCATTATCCATAGCTGGTAAGTCATCATGAATTAATGAGTAAGAATGAATACATTCAACTGCCGCCGCAGGCGCATCTGCATGCTCACTATCTATGCCTAACATTTTAGCCGTAATATAGACGAGATAAGGACGTGCGCGTTTGCCACCTAATAATAATGCGTATTTCATTGCATCAGTAAGCGGTTGTTGCTGAATTTCAATCTTTTCAAGCCATTGATTTAAATGTTCAATGTTACGCTGTTGAAAAATAGGCAGTTGTTGTTTTAGTGAATCAGTCATCATTGGCATCAAAAGGGGTTAGTTCTGCATTATCATCAGCTTGAAGGAGAATATCGACACGTTGTTCAGCTTGAGTCAGTTTTTCTTGACCTGCTCGTGCTAATGAAATGCCACGCTCAAATTTCTTTAAGGCATCTTCAAGGGGCAAGTCGCCACTTTCTAACTGATTCACGACAGAATCCAATTCTTCAATTGCCGCTTCAAATGTCAAATTTTCCGGTTTTTTTACAGCCATAATGATTCACTCTTAAAATGATCCAAGAAAGGTAACTCAGAGAGGGGAGAGGGTCAATTGAACTGATGAGAAAGTGTAGGATAAAGGTAAAATTTAGTAATAAAGGGTTACTTTTTAATCTAACGCGCTTTAAAGCATGTTTTTTCACAAATAAAATTAAACCATCTTGCATTGTGGTCGATATAAAAAGAAGCGGTAAAAATCTGCCATATATTAGTGGCTTAATTTTTGCTTAGCACACTATACATAAACACAAGCAGCAAGATAGGGGAGCGCTCTGTGGATTTAGCAACGTTAATAGGCTTAGTTGGTAGTTTTGCATTTATCATCATGGCAATGGTACTAGCGGGTGGCTTAGCCATCTTTATGGATGTTACATCAGTTCTTATTGTATTTGGTGGTTCAATATTTGTTGTACTAATGAAGTTTACGGTAGGTCAATTTTTTGGCGCAGGTAAAATTGCGGCTAAAGCTTTTATTTTTAAAACCGATGAACCCGTTGATTTAATTGTCACCATTGTTGAAATGGCTGATGCTGCTCGAAAGGGTGGTTTTCTTGCATTAGAAGAAAAAGAGATCAGCAATTCATTTATGCAAAAAGGCATTGATTTGTTGGTTGATGGCCATGACGCGGAAGTCGTTAAAGCGACACTGCAAAAAGACATCGCATTGACGAATGAGCGACATGAAAAAGGCATTGGTGTTTTTACCGCCTTTGGTGATGTAGCCCCTGCGATGGGTATGATTGGTACACTAATCGGCTTGGTCGGTATGTTATCAAACATGGATGATCCTAAGTCAATTGGTCCTGCCATGGCTGTCGCACTTTTAACGACGCTTTATGGTTCAGTTATTTCAAATATGATTGCATTCCCTATTGCACATAAATTGGAATTACGTAAAGAACAAGAAAAACTAAACCGTCGTTTGATCCTTGATGGCATTCTTGCGATTCAAGATGGTCAAAATCCTCGTGTTATTGATAGTTATCTACGTAATTATTTAAACGAGAAAAAACGCGTTGTTGATACTGGCGAAGAATAGATTAGGAGCTCATGATGGAAGATGAAGATAAGTGTAAATGTCCTCCTGGTTCCCCTATATGGATGGCAACATTTGCGGATTTAGCAACGCTATTAATGTGTTTCTTTGTTTTATTGCTTTCTTTTTCGGAAATGGATGTACTGAAATTTAAACAAATTGCAGGCTCCATGAAATTCGCGTTCGGCGTTCAGAATGTGCTTGAAGTAAAAGACATTCCAAAAGGGACAAGTGTGATTGCGCAAGAGTTTAGACCTGGGCGACCAGAGCCGACACCGATTGAAGTGATTATGCAGCAAACGATCGATATTCCTCAGAAAACATTGGATTTTCATGATGGAGAATCGGATCGTGCGGGTGGTTCAAAACGCGAAGCTGGTAATTTAACTGGTGGAGAATCATCGTCTACATCGACGCAGACTAATGCGCAAAGTGACGCTGAATCTCAAAGTCAAAACCAGAGCCAGCAAGAGTTAGAAGAGACAATTAAAAAAGCGTTAGAGCGTGAAATTGCGGAAGGTGCAGTAGAAGTTGAAAACTTAGGTCAGCAACTTGTTATTCGTATTCGTGAAAAAGGTGCATTCCCTGCGGGGTCCGCATTTTTACAACCTAAATTTCGCCCGTTGATTCGTCAGATTGGTGAGCTAGTTAAAGATGTTCCCGGCATTATTCGTGTTTCTGGTCACACTGATAACCAACCATTAGAGTCGGAATTATACCGTTCGAATTGGGATCTATCAGCTCAGAGAGCGGTATCGGTTGGGCATGAAATGCTGCGAGTTAAAGGGTTTAATAGCGATCGTTTACGAGTTCGTGGTATGGCATCAACAGAGCCATTAGGTCCTAATAAAACAGCAGCGCAACGGGCTAGAAACCGTAGAGTTGAAATTAGTATCATGCAAGGCAAACCGTATGAAAGTGATGAAGTACCTGTAGCGCAAAACTAAACAAGACTAATTACGTAACGTAATTAGGGATATTAAACAGGAAAGGCGGGTTGAATTAGCAACCTGCCTTTTTTTTGGGTATAATCTTGCGCCTCAGATTAGGGCATCGCCAATCTAATCTAATCGTATTTATTTGATCGTTACACCACACCAGTGAAGCCTATTTATGAAGTTTATCGTTAAGCCACATCCAGAAGTTTTTGTTAAAAGTGATTCAGTACGTAAGCGTTTTATTCGTATTCTTGAAACGAATTTACGTAGCATCATTCAACGTGATACCAAAGGCGTTGAAGTGATTAACCGTCGTGATTACATTGAAGTTTCAGGTCTTGATGGCACATACCGTAATCAAGTACTTACGGCTGTAACGCATACTCCGGGTATTCACCATACGTTAGAAGTAAAACAAACAGCATTTGCTGATATGCACGACATCTATGAACAATGTTTAGAGATGAACCGTGAGATCATTGAAGGAAAAACATTCTGTGTTCGTGTGAAGCGTCGTGGTACTCATCCATTTACATCGATTGAACTAGAGCGTTACGTAGGTGGCGGTTTAAATCAGGCGGTTGAATCTGCAAAAGTAAAATTAAAAAATCCTGACGTTACCGTTAAGTTTGAAGTTGAAAATGAAAAACTAAACTTAGTGATTGCTCGCCATAAAGGTCTTGGTGGTTTCCCTCTTGGAACTCAAGAAGATGTATTAAGTTTGATCTCTGGTGGCTTTGATTCAGGCGTTTCGAGTTACTTACACATCAAACGTGGTTCAAAAGTGCATTACATGTTCTTTAACCTAGGTGGCCCTGCTCACGAAATTGGTGTTAAACAAGTTTCTCATTTCTTATGGAAGAAATACGGTTCATCTGCAAAAGTAAAATTCATTGCGGTCGATTTTGAACCTGTGGTTGCTGAGATCCTTGAGAAAGTTGATGATGGTCAAATGGGTGTTATCCTAAAGCGTATGTTTATGCGTGCAGGTGGCATGGTTGCTGAGAAGTTAGGTATCCAAGGTATGGTTACTGGTGAAGCGCTAGGTCAAGTATCAAGCCAAACACTGACTAACTTACGTCACATTGATAATGTCACTGATACATTGATCCTTCGCCCGCTAATCAACTGGGATAAAGAAGACATCATTAATGTTGCTCGTGAAATTGGAACGGAAGATTTTGCTAAAACAATGCCTGAGTATTGTGGTGTTATTTCTAAGAAACCAACCATCAAAGCTGAAAAATTCAAATTAGAGAAAGAAGAAGCTAAGTTTGATTTCTCTATTCTTGAGCAAGTGATTTACGATGCTCGCGTGATGGATATTCGTGCGATTGAAAAAGAAAGCCAAGAGCAAGCACCTGAAGTTGAAATGGTGTCTGAGCTAGGTTCTGATGTGGTTGTTCTTGATATCCGTAGTGCGGAAGAAGAAGATGAAAATCCATTGGAAATAGAAGGTGTTGAAGTTAAACACTTGCCTTTCTTTAGAATTGCGACTCAGTTTGGTGATTTAGACCAATCTAAAGAGTACCTATTGTACTGTGATCGCGGTGTAATGAGCCGACTTCAAGCGTTATTGTTGATTGAAAATGGCTACAAAAATGTGAAAGTTTACCGTCCGTAACTTGCGACGTATTAATTATGTAGAATGAGATAAAGAGAGCTGAATAATTAGCTCTCTTTTTTTATGTCTGCGTTTTAAATTGTTGAACCATAAAATCAATAAATACTCTCAACCTATTAGGCATATGATTACTTCTTAAGAACTGCATAATTATCTCACCTGTGTAATTTCCCTGAAGTTTCCAATCTGGCAGTACTTCTATTAACTTTCCATGAGTAAGATCTTCTCTTACAACAAAGTCAGGAAAGACACCGATACCAAGATGGTGTTTGACTGCATCCAATCGCATTCCTGTGTGGTTAACAATAAATTGGCCATTAACCGTCATGGTTAAGCACTCATTACCTTTCTCAAATTGCCATTGGTTATCATGTTGAGTTTCACCAAGGTATAAACAATCGTGAGCACTTAATTCTATAGGATGGTTGGGGATTCCTTTTTGTTTTAAATACTCTGGAGAAGCACAAAGGAGCAAATCTACATCCCCTAGTTTTTTAGCGACTAAGTTTTCTTGAGGACTGTTTGTAAGTTTGAAAATTAGGTCAAGATTGTCATGAATAGGATCGCAAGGTTGATCGGTTACTTTTATCTTGAGAGTAATGTGTGGGTAGTGATGAACAAAGATACGAAGAAGAGGTTGCAGCACTTTATTACCAAAGGCTTTCGGTGTGGCAATCCTTAATTCACCTTCAATTTTATTGTTATTACTGTCAGATACGTTTACAACCTCTTGAGCGTTATCGACAATGTTTTTACAATAATTATAAGTATCTTGTCCAGCAACGGTCAGAATTTGTTTTCTAGTCGTTCTTTCTAATAGCTTCACTTGTAGTGCTTTTTCAAGTCGAGAAACCTGACGACTTACCCCTGATGGTGTCATATCAAGAATGATCGCAGCTTTACTGAAACTTCCTGAGTCCACTACGGTTACAAAGGCAGCCATATCTGGTAGTAGGGTAATTAGCTTATTTATGTCCATCAGTCACAAAAGATTTGATTTAAGAGGGGATTATTTAACCTATCAGTTTCCAGTATGTTAGTGCAAATAAGGATGTGAGTTATGTTATCTCACAAGGAAAAAAGAGAATAGCGATGGAAAGCTGTGTAACTAGAGAGCAACAAGGCCCCCTTAATCAATACCTTCCTCCTTTGATGTTATTACTTGTTGCTATCTTTTGGGGGACAAGCTATGGGATTGCGAAAGAAGCCCTTTTATTTACTGGAGTGTTGGTTTTTTTAGTGATTCGGTTTGTTATGACAACACTCATTTTATTACCCATCGTTATTTATCGAAAAAATATAGCGCATTGGAAATCGGTTATTCCAACAGGGTTTATTTTATTTTTAATCTTCGTGTGTGAAACGTATGGAATAAAAAACACAACAGCGTCTAATGCTGCTTTTCTTATTAGTTTGTTTGTCGTTTTTACTCCATTTGTTGAATGGCTTATAAATAAAAATAGACCCACGAATAAGCTCTTCTTTTTATCTATTATGTCTGTCATTGGTGTGTTTTTATTAACCAATGCTAACGTTCATCAAATTAATATAAATATTGGCGATGTTTTAATGTTAATGGCGGCCGTATTAAGAGGGTTTATGGTCGTATTTACTAAAAAAGTGATGGTTGATAAAGAGGTTGATCCTATTATGGTGACAAGCGTTCAATCAAGTGTTGTCTCGATTCTTTCTATTATTTTATTGTTGTTTATTCATGGTACTGAATTTATTGACACCATTCCAATGGAGTTCTCTTTCTGGTTGTTAGCTCTTTATCTTGTTTTATTTTGTACCGTATTTGCTTTCTATGCTCAAAATTACAGCGTGAAGAAGATGTCGCCGACTAGGGTTTCTATCTTAATGGGAAGTGAGCCTATATTCGGTGCTCTGTTTGCTTTTTTATGGTTGAGTGAAAGTTTTACGATTATTCAAATAATGGGAGCAAGTCTTATTTTTATCGTAACCTTCATAGTGACGAGAAAAGAAGCCGCATCATAGTGTAGAGAAAGAAAAAAGAAGGAAATCCCAATGGAAATTTTATTTGGCATTGGGATTTCAAGCATCCGATTAGGCTTGATGGTAATTTAATGTTGGTAGTGTTACTAAGTCTGTCGCTAATTGAGCAGTCAGTTCTTTACCACCAAATTGCGTCACAATTTCCATTGCAAACTCCAGTGCAGAACCCGGGCCTTGACTTGTAATTAGGTTATTTAGCACATCAGTAAACACACGTTTTACTCGGCGATTTTGTTCTGGGATGTGGTGCATTAGTGTTGGGTAACACGTCATTAAAGCGGCAGGATAAATATTATGATGTTGGAGTACGATGGCAGGCGCTGCGCAAATTGCTGCAACCCATTTACCATCGTCTTTTTGTTGTTTTAGTAGCTCAATTAATAATGTACTGTCGCGGAAGTTTTCAGAGCCTTTTAATCCACCAGGAAGGACAATACAGTCAAATTCTTCATCAGCCACATCGACTAATTTTACGTCTGCCGTTAGTGTCATTCGTTGAGCTGCTTTCATTGTTAATGAGCCATCAAAGGCAGTACTAGCAATGGTGACCTTAAATTTAGCGCGCTCTAAAATATCAATAACGGTAATGGCTTCAAGTTCTTCCGTTCCGGGAGCAAGACAGACTAGAATATTGGTGGTCATAATAAGTACTCTTCTAATTGTTTAATTTTATTATACAAGGCTTGGTTGGTTGGGATTGAAATACGATGTTTCTTGGCTTGCTGTAAAAGATAACCAGTAATGAAGTCGATTTCACTTTTTCGTTGATAAAAACAATCTCGATTCATTGACGAGTAATTTACAGACGTTGCGGTAATCACTTGATTAACGGTGGTGATTAATTCCTTTAAAGACCAATCAATGTGATTTTTTTCAAGCACCAGATAGACTTCATTACAGATAGTTAAAACATCACTATGCAATTTAGGATGCAGTAGATCGCCATTTTTACATTGATGGATTGCGGTTAATGGGTTTATTGCGCAGTTAATGGCGAGCTTTTTCCAAAGTGCGGTTTGGATTGATTCATTCCATTCAACATTAGTAAGAGAGTGTTCGAGCACCTCTTTCATAAATAAGCATTGCTTACCTAATGAGTTAAATGGACCAATAACCGTTGCACCTACACCAGTATGCTCTACGTGGTTTTTATTGTGTTTTAGTGCCGCGTGCGTCGTTGTGGCTTGCAGTATAGGGTGATGCGTTAGTTCATTTCCCATAGTATCAATTGCACCCATACCATTATGCATGAAAAGCAATATGGTCTCTTTTGATAAAAGAGGAAGTAACGGAAGAAGGGCGAGGTTAACTTGCCATGCTTTGACTGTAATAAAAAGTAAATCACAATGGGGTAATGATTCAGGATTGTCACAAGAGAATTGATGAGATGAGTTTTCTTGTGCAGACAAAGACAGTGATATATCTGAAGGGACGGTATTTCTTGTCCATAAAGAGACGTTATGACCTGCTTTTTGAAAATAACATGCCCACAATGAACCTACAGCTCCAGGGCCAAGAATGGTGATATTCACACTCATATCCGTCGAAGATAAATAATGGAAGTAGTGTAATGGGTTTACTACAAAAAACAAAGGCGCTCATGATGAGCGCCTTAATAAAATCGAGATTCTAGCTTAGATTAGAATTTGTAAGTAACAGCGATGTAATGACCTACACCTGATGATTCAAATGAGTCAGTATCTTTGATTCCGTAAATGTCTTTATATAATTTTAAACCATAACCAACAGCAAATTGATTTGAGTGCCAGTAGATACCATTGTACATAGCACCACCATTACTTGCTGAACTATATTCTTCTTTCATACCAAATTGCCAATCGATGTAACCTTGGTAAGAAATAAATGAACCATTATCAAAGTTATAGAACGGTTTGAACCAGTTAGTTGAAATTTGGAAACCGTTCCAGTCTTTAAGGTTTGAATCATAATTTCCGTATAGGTTTAATCCCATTTTACCAAACCATGGAACCATGATATCAGAGCCTAAACCGATTTTTTGTTGATTTACACCAAAAGTACCGTTTTCACCATTTTCATCGGGAGCGATTGTATTTACGCCATCCCAAGTCATTTCTGATGCAACATATAACTCTTTTACAGGACCAAAAGAAAGGTCTTTACCTGTTAAACCATCTATAGACATACGTGGTGCAAATTTCATGAACATTTTAGCTTGAGAGCTTGCTTTGTCGCTGCTAGGGTTGCTTGTTAAGTTAAACACATCAACATAACCATAAAGATCAAAGATACCTGAGCGGCCGCCAAATTCCATTTCTAGATAATCATGGTTAGAATCACCTGGTTTTTCATTGAATGCCCCCATTAAGTTAAACTGCATAAACTTAAAATCATTCTTATGAATGTCACCGTCGCTGTAATCTGCAGCGAAAGTAGGCGCAGAAAGAGTAGCAAGAACAGATAGAGCTAAAAGGGGTTTACGCATAATGGCATCTCTATAGTTATGTATTACTAATAATCAGCAAGTAGGTTTAATTCTTGCCCTTAAGTTGTGCACATAATATAGATAAAGTTCACTTTTTTAAATGCAAAAAATGTAATGTTGATGTTATATGTAGATCTTGATCTTGTTTATAAATTTAACTTTAAATAAACAGTGATCAAAATCACTTACTTGACGTTAATTTGACATGATTTTGTGATCTGGAAACAATAAAGCCCCCGGGTTAGGGGGGCTTTGGTAGCAAACTTGTTATGACTTCTCTGGTTTAAGAACCTTGAGACTTATCAAGTAGGGCTTTAAAGTGATCTTTAAGCATAAGCAACATAATTAGGCTTGGGATAACCATTACCGCTGTCAATATGAAGAATAGAGGCCAACTATTTAGATAGTCGGCAAGCTCTCCACTGAAAGAGGCTAATGTCGTCCGACCTAAGTTCCCTAAAGAGGCAAGTAAGGCGTACTGCGTTGCAGAGAAAGCTTCGCCAGTTAAAATAGTTAAGAAGGACACAAAGGCAACGGTAGAAAAAGCCGTTGTGAAATTATCAACAATGATGGTTGCTAAGAATAAGTGTTCGTTAGGGCCAACATTTGCAATCAATGCAAACATCAAATTACTTGCTGCCATCGCGACCCCACCAATCATTAGACCTTTAATAACACCAAAACGGACATTAATTAAACTGCCTAAAAGAGTAAAGAAGATGGTCGCTCCCCAACCAATTAATTTTGAGTAATAACCAATCTGTTCATTACTGAATCCAATTTCTTTGTAAAATGTAATCGACATTCTTCCTAAAAAGGCTTCGCCAATTTTAAATAAGAAAACGAATAACAACAGGGTACAAGCGGTTTTTACGCCATTACGTTTAAAGAAATCATAAAATGGTTCGATGATCGTTACGGAAAACCAAGTAGCCGTTTTTGAGCCAATGACTTTATTGTATCGTTCTTCTGCTTCATGTTGCAGTTCATCACGTTTAGTTTTTGGTTCTCCAACTAATAAAGTGAAGACCATCAATAGAGCCACAATCGCGGTCATACCGTAGTAGACATTATTCCATCCGATAGTATCTGCATTAACAAAAGCAAGATACCCAGGAAGGGAGTAACCAGTCCACCAGCCAATAACCGCCATTGCAGAAGCTTGTGGCATTTTGGTTGACTCTGATTTAGGAAATGTGTCTATACGGAAGGCATCAATGGCAATGTCTTGAGTAGAAGAAGCGATTGAAATAACGAGTGCAAACATTGAGATAAGCACCAGGTTATCGGTAGGGTTTAAACCTGCAATTTGGAAGGTTGAGACTAATACAATACCTTGGCAGAGGAAAATCCAACTTTTACGTTGCCCTAATTTTTTATTAAGGAAGGGTAATTTTACACGGTCAACCAAAGGTGCCCACATAAAATTAATGGCATAAACTGCAAATACTGAACCGAAATAGCCAATAGCAGCACGAGTTAACCCTGCATCTTGGAGCCAACCTGACATATTTGAGCCGATAAGAACCCACGGGAAACCACTTGAACAACCAAGCATAAAAACCCAAAGTAGGCGTTTATCCATGTAACTTTTAATTGCGGTTTTCCATTGCATCGAATGGGACATGTAACGCTCCTTGTTATTCTTATAATAGGAATAAAAGAGGGAAATAATTCAGCATAAACAACAGAGCAGCTCGAAAGCTGCTCTGTAATTGGATTATCTTAACTTGATTATTTAATCAATGTTGCTTTAGTTATGATAATTGGCTCAACGGGAATATCACGCATCCCATTGGCAAGGGCTTTGGTTGGTTTTGAGGCCATTTTTTGAATAATGTCAAAACCTTGGGTTACTTTACCAAAAACAGCATAACCTGGTGGACGTTGATTTGCGTTTAAGAAATCGTTGTCATTTAAGTTAATGTAAAACTGACGAGTGGCTGAATCCGGATTATTGGCACGAGCCATTGCAACCGTAGTGGTATCATTACCTAAACCGTTATAACCTTCGTTTTTAATTGGGCCATAATTCGATTTTTTCAGCATGTCTTTATCAAAACCGCCGCCTTGAGCCATGAAGCCAGGGATCACTCGGTGGAATTGCGTTCCTACGTAGCTTCCGTCTTCGACATAGCGAATAAAGTTAGCGACAGATATTGGCGCTTTCTCTGCATTGAGCTCAATAGTAAAGCTACCTAGTGTGGTATCAAATTTTACGGATTCAGCCAATGCTGATTGAGTGAAGCCAAGTGCGGCAATTAAAAGAGCCACTTTTGAAGTTAGTTTCATGATTAAAAATTACCTTTAATGTAGGTTTGAAGTTCTTCATCAACGGCAATCTTATCTAACACTGCATTGATAAGATCGTTAAGTACGCCTTCAATTGCTTCATTATCTGCACTCATCGCGCCCGTTTTCTCAGAAACACCAGTGTAGGTTTTAACAAATTTACCTTGTGGAGTTTCAGCGGTTATTTGAAGTTTCACTTCTGTTTTCATGTCATTGCTCATTAGAGAGTGTTGAACACTGACTAATGCTTCAATGATGTCTAAACGTAAGGTGTTATCACTGTCTACGGTAATTACAAACCCTTGAGCTTTCAATTGAGTAGATAACGCATCTTCTAGTGTTACACGTAAATTTTGCTTAGCGTGAATAGGCTGTACGTTCTGGCGCCCGTTATCAATAACAGCGACGTATTGTGCAGTTCTAAGATCGCTACTATCCAAAGTAAGCGTCGTGCCATCAACAATTTGATGTGCATTTGATGATGGAACTGGCTTAATATCCAGTTGAGGATCAGAAGGAGCACTACATGCTGCTAAAAATAGAGCAGAAAGGGCAATAATGGCCTTTTTCATTGGGGAATCCTTTTTATTTTGATTTTTCAGCTTTAACGGCTTCTAAAATAACGAATTTGGAATTGCTAGCAATGGTGGTGACGTTTTCTTCACCGAACAAGCGACATAATTTATCATCATAATCAAGATGACGGTTTCCAATAACTAATAATTTCCCTTCTTTGCATAAGATGTGCTTAGCATCACAGAACATTTGCCATGCAATATGGTCAGTAACGGCTTGGCCTTGATGAAAAGGAGGATTACATAATACTAAGTAACTACTGTGTTTTTTAAATCCATCCAAGCAGTTATTCGCAATAAACTGAAATTGACGTTCTTTACCTAGATTGACTTCTAAATTACGACGAGCTGATTCTACAGCCATAAAGCTTTCATCTATGCAGGTAATTCGTGCTTCTGGGTTTAGTTGAGCAGCTTTAACACTCAAAACACCATTGCCACAACCTAAGTCGATGATATGACGCAATTCTGCATCAACTGGAATATGTTCAAGCATAAAACGAGCGCCTTGATCTAAACGCTCACCTGAATACACATTAGGGTAATTTAGCAGATCGATATCTTCATTATCAACACTCCAACACACGGCTTCTGCAATGGTTAGTGGATTGGTTGCATTTGCATTTGAGAAAACTAGGCGGTGTTTTTTCCAAGCTAATGATGTCTTGGTTTCCCCTAAATAGTCTTCAAAAACTTCAAGTGTTGAGCTGTGTATTTCTTTCGCTTTATTTACGGCAATAATTGGGCATTCAGCCGTCATTGATTGGCGAAGCTGTTGAAGTTGCCAAGCGAGCATTCGATTGTTTTTTGGAATTTGCATTATCACAAGGTCGAAACCTTGAGGCATTTCCTCCGTTGAAGAGATCAACTGTACGCGGTTACATTGATTACGTTGTAGGTTTTTTAATGTACCTCGTTGAGAAACAAACGAATCGGTCATCATGGTGACATTGTGCTTTTCAGAGAACCAGCAAGATAAAGCACCAAAATTATCATTTAAGATAAGGATGTTTTTATTGTCTTCTAGGTTTAGCTCTTCTTCTACATGCTTAATGATGAACTCATCACCGGCATCCCATGCTTGCAATAATTCTTGAGCACGTTTTGGGTAACGCTGTAGATTGAGAGTACGATCAAACAAACATAATTCAGTTTTCATATATAGGATCTTCAAATAAGGAACGCTTCTGGCTATTGTCGCAAATGGTGTATAAAGTGGAAATAGAAGAATTGAAATAAAGAAGGGATTTATATGATTCAGCAACAAATAGAGCAAAAATTACACTCAGAGCTGTCTTCATCATACTTAAAAGTATTGAATGAGAGTTATATGCACAATGTACCAGAAGGATCTGAGAGCCATTTTAAAGTCATAGTGGTTAGTGATCAGTTTAATGATAAGCGCTTATTAGCTCGTCATCGAATGATTAATGCAATATTAGCGGATGAATTGGCGAATCATATTCATGCATTAGCCATTCATACTTACACGGAATCAGAATGGCAGGCATTGGATTCTGAATTGGTTCCGAGCTCACCTAATTGTATGGGTGGATCAAAAAGTTAATGATGAAACAAGATTGTTTATTCCTTAACATTAAGTAAACAATTGTTACTTTTTCTTGTTGATTTTTTACGTGTTACCCATGTCATTGCCACTAAGGTGGTATTTGTAATTTTTGAGCAATAATTGTGCACTGGATCTAAAATGCGTAAAGCATTTCAATGATTTCTAACAATGAAGAGCAAAAAATTGTGGGAATCTGGCTATTGAGCGTGGCATGCACACTATAAAAAATGCTAGAATCTTCCGCCTTAAAATAGCTTTTTTCGTCTTTATGTAAAAAGCATATTACTAGATTGTTATTGTGTTGATAGTTTTAATTATTAACACTGAACATGAATTAGTAATGTCGTGTCTTATATAGAATCCTTTTTCCCAATTAAATTAGTGCAAGTGCGTATGATTACAATAAAAAAGGGTTTGGATCTTCCTATAGCAGGAGTTCCAACTCAGGTGATTAATGATGGTAATTCCATCACTAAAGTCGCCTTGCTTGGCGAAGAGTATGTTGGTATGCGTCCTACGATGCATGCTCGCGTTGAAGATGTAGTTAAAAAAGGTCAGATTCTTTTTGCTGATAAAAAGAATCCTGGTGTTATTTTTACATCTCCAGTAAGTGGTAAAGTTGTTGAAATTAACCGTGGTGCTAAACGTGTACTTCAATCTGTAGTAATTGCAGTTGAAGGCGAAGAGCAGGTTACTTTTAATAGCTATGCAGCAAATCAGTTGGCTTCTCTTGATCGTGATGCGATCAAGCAACAGCTTATTGATTCTGGTGCATGGACTGCATTACGTACTCGTCCGTTCAGCAAGGTTCCAGCGATCGATTCTGAAACAAAGGCTATCTTTGTAACTGCTATGGATACTAATCCTTTAGCAGCTGATGCAGAAGTGATCATCAACCAACAAGAAGACGCTTTTGTTGCAGGCCTAGATTTATTATCTGTGTTAACAGGTGAGAAGGTTTATGTATGTAAGAAAGGTGGGAGTTTACCTCGCTCTTCTCAAGGCAATGTTGAAGAACATGTATTTGATGGCCCTCATCCAGCAGGGTTAGCGGGTACTCACATGCATTATTTGTATCCTGTGGATCTAAATAATGTGGCGTGGAGCATTGGCTACCAAGACGTTATTGCTTTTGGTCAATTATTCTTAACGGGTGAAATCTACTCTGACAGAATCGTATCTTTAGCTGGACCTGCCGTAAATAATCCTCGTTTAGTTCGTACTATTACTGGTGCTAGCTTACTTGAATTAACTGACAGCGAAGTAATGCCTGGTGAAGTACGAATCATTTCTGGTTCTGTATTAAATGGTACTCAAGCGTCTGGCCCTCATGCCTACCTTGGTCCTTACCATCAGCAAGTGTGTGTTCTTCGTGAAGGTCGTGAGAAAGAGTTTTTAGGCTGGGCTGTCCCTGGTAAAAATAAATTCTCTGTTACTCGTTCATTCCTAAGCCATGTATTCTCAGGTCAACTGTTTAACATGACAACAACTACCAATGGTAGTGATCGTGCAATGGTGCCAATTGGTAGTTACGAACGTGTAATGCCTTTAGACATGGAACCTACCATGTTATTGCGTGACCTTTGTGCTGGTGATGTTGACAGTGCTGCACGTTTAGGTGCATTAGAGTTAGATGAAGATGATCTAGGTCTATGTACGTATGTGTGCCCTGGTAAATATGAGTATGGTCCAATGCTTCGTGAGATCTTGGATACCATCGAGAAGGAAGGGTAATCAATGAGCCTGTTAAAGATTATTGAAAAAATTGAACCTCATTTTGAACCTGGCGGTAAATATGAGAAGTGGTTTGCGCTTTATGAAGCGGCTGCAACTCTATTTTATACACCAGGTTTAGTTACTAAAGGTGGTTCACATGTACGTGATAGCGTTGATTTAAAACGTATCATGATCATGGTTTGGTTTGCTGTATTCCCTGCAACATTTTGGGGTATGTACAACTCAGGTCATCAAGCGATTGTTGCTCTTGAGCACATGTACTCTGGCGCTGAATTAGCAGCTGTCGTTTCTGGTGACTGGCACTACTGGTTTACCGAAATGCTTGGCGGCACAATAAGTGCTGATGCAGGTTGGGGCAGTAGCATGCTACTGGGTGCAACTTACTTCTTACCAATATATGCCGTTGTGTTTATTGTTGGTGGCTTCTGGGAAGTGTTGTTCTGTATGGTGCGTAAGCATGAAGTAAACGAAGGTTTCTTTGTTACTTCTATTCTTTTCGCATTGATCGTTCCACCAACTCTTCCACTATGGCAAGCAGCGTTAGGTATTACCTTTGGTGTTGTTGTAGCAAAAGAAATTTTTGGTGGTACTGGTCGTAACTTCCTAAACCCAGCGCTTGCGGGTCGTGCATTCTTATTCTTTGCATACCCAGCTCAAATTTCAGGTGATACAGTTTGGACTGCTGCTGATGGCTTCTCTGGTGCTACAGCACTTAGCCAATGGGCACAAGGCGGTCAAGGTGGCTTAGTTAATACAGTCACTGGTAACACTATCTCTTGGATGGACGCATTCATTGGTAATATCCCAGGTTCAATCGGTGAGGTTTCGACTCTTGCTCTGATCCTTGGTGGCCTAATGATCGTTTACATGCGTATTGCATCTTGGCGCATTATTGCGGGTGTTATGATTGGTATGGTTGCAGTGTCTACACTGTTTAATCTTATTGGTTCTGATACAAACGCAATGTTTAGCATGCCTTGGCACTGGCACCTAGTTCTTGGTGGTTTTGCGTTTGGTATGATCTTTATGGCTACAGACCCAGTATCAGCGTCATTTACCAGTAAAGGTAAGTGGTGGTACGGTATTTTAATTGGTGGTATGGCTGTAATGATCCGTGTAGTTAACCCTGCGTACCCAGAAGGTATGATGTTAGCTATCCTGTTTGCAAACTTATTTGCTCCACTGTTTGATAACCTTGTTGTTGAAGGTAACGTGAAACGGAGACTAAAACGCTATGGCAAGTAATAACGATAGCATTAAAAAGACACTGCTAGTTGTTGTCGGCTTGAGTTTAGTGTGCTCACTTGTCGTATCAATGGCGGCTTCTTTATTAAAAGATAAGCAACAATATAATGCGGTTCTTGATAAGCAAAAAAATATTGTTGCTGTTGCTAGCTTAAATGATAAAGGCACAGATATTCCTGCGATATACCAAGAATATATTGAGCCTCGTTTAGTTGATTTTTCAACAGGTGAATTCGTTGAAGGCAACGCAGCAAGTTTTAACCAACGTGCTTCTGCTAAAGATTCAGCAACATCAATTAAGCTTACGCCTGAACAAGATAAAGCGAAAATCATTCGTCGTTCTAATATTGGGTTAGTTTACCTAGTAAAAGAAGACAATGAGCTTACTCGTATTATTTTACCTATTCATGGGTCTGGTCTTTGGTCAATGATGTACGCGTTTTTAGCGATTGAGACTGATGGTAATACTATTGCTGGTATTACATATTACGATCAAGCTGAAACCCCAGGACTTGGTGGCGAAGTAGAAAATCCACAATGGCGCGCACAATTCATCGGAAAGAAACTGTTTAACGCTGATGGCACTCTTGCTATTAAAGTCGTTAAAGGTGGCGCTCCTGCTGATTCAGTATCAGGCGTAGATGGATTATCTGGCGCAACATTAACAAGTAACGGTGTTCAGCATACGTTTGATTTTTGGCTTGGCGATATGGGTTTCGGTCCTTTCCTTGCTAAAGTGAAAGCAGGAGACCTTAACTAATGAATACTAAAGATCTTAAAAAGAATATTTTAGCGCCAGTATTGGATAACAACCCAATCGCGTTGCAAGTTCTTGGTGTATGTTCTGCGCTTGCAGTAACAACGAAATTAGAAACAGCATTTGTTATGACTATTGCGGTAATGTTTGTTACTGCATTCTCTAACTTTTTTGTTTCATTAATTCGTAATCATATACCTAGTAGTGTGCGTATTATTGTTCAAATGGCAATTATCGCATCATTAGTAATTGTTGTTGACCAAATCTTAAGAGCTTATCTTTACGATATTTCTAAGCAACTGTCTGTTTTTGTCGGTCTGATTATTACAAACTGTATTGTAATGGGACGTGCTGAAGCTTTTGCTATGAAATCTAAGCCGTTACCATCTTTTATTGATGGTATTGGCAATGGTTTAGGCTATGGTTTTGTTCTTATCACTGTTGCATTTTTCCGTGAGCTATTAGGTTCTGGTAAATTGTTTGGTGTTGAAGTTCTTCCGTTAGTTTCTAATGGCGGTTGGTATCAACCAAATGGCTTAATGTTACTAGCACCATCAGCATTCTTCTTAATTGGTTTTATGATTTGGGCTATCCGTATCTTTAAGCCTGAACAAGTAGAAGCGAAGGAGTAAGGTCGAAATGGAACATTATATTAGTTTGCTTGTAAAATCGATCTTCATCGAGAACATGGCACTTTCATTTTTCTTAGGTATGTGTACGTTTCTTGCCGTATCTAAAAAAGTAAAGACGTCATTTGGTCTTGGTGTTGCAGTAGTTGTTGTACTGACTCTTGCTGTGCCTTTAAATAACTTGGTTTATACCTACTTATTAAAAGATGGCGCGCTAGTAGAAGGTGTGGATTTAAGTTTCCTTAACTTCATTACTTTCATCGGTGTTATTGCCGCTCTTGTACAAATCTTAGAGATGGTTTTAGACCGTTTCTTCCCACCTTTGTACAATGCATTAGGTATCTTCCTTCCGTTAATCACAGTTAACTGTGCAATTTTCGGTGGTGTATCTTTCATGGTACAACGTGACTATAACTTCACTGAATCGATCGTGTACGGATTTGGCTCTGGTGTTGGTTGGATGTTAGCTATCGTGGCACTTGCGGGTATTCGTGAGAAAATGAAATATTCAGATGTACCTCCAGGTCTTCGTGGCCTAGGTATTACTTTCATTACAGTAGGTTTGATGGCGTTAGGCTTTATGTCTTTCTCTGGTGTTCAACTGTAGGGTAAGCACCCAATTATAAGGAATAAAAAATGCAA
This sequence comes from Aliivibrio sp. SR45-2, assembly GCF_963890165.1. Taxonomy (NCBI): domain Bacteria; kingdom Pseudomonadati; phylum Pseudomonadota; class Gammaproteobacteria; order Vibrionales; family Vibrionaceae; genus Aliivibrio; species Aliivibrio sp. SR45-2. The sequence continues at coordinate 177,179 of NZ_CAWPRC010000172.1, forward strand.
AGCATTATTCTTGGTGTAGCGATGTTTACCATTATTGTATTAATTTTAGTATTAGTGATTTTATTCGCTAAATCTAAATTAGTACCTGCAGGTGACATTACTATCTCTGTAAACGGCGATCCTGAAAAAGCGATCATTACACAACCAGGTAGCAAGTTACTTAGTGCTCTTGGTAGCGCTGGTATCTTTGTATCATCTGCGTGTGGTGGCGGTGGTTCTTGTGGTCAGTGTCGTGTAAAAGTGAAATCTGGTGGTGGTGATATTCTACCAACAGAGCTTGATCATATTTCTAAAGGTGAGGCTCGTGAAGGCGAGCGTCTAGCATGTCAAGTTGCAATGAAAACTGACATGGAAATTGAACTTCCAGAAGAAATCTTTGGTGTTAAAAAGTGGGAATGTACTGTTACTTCGAATGACAACGAAGCCACTTTTATCAAAGAATTGGTTCTTGCTATCCCTGATGGCGAAGAAGTTCCGTTCCGTGCTGGTGGTTACATTCAAATTGAAGCTGAACCACATCATATTAAATACGCTGATTATGATATTCCTGAAGAATATCGTGGTGATTGGGATAAATTTAATTTATTCCGTTACGAGTCAATCGTTAAAGAGCATTCGATCCGTGCTTACTCTATGGCTTCATACCCAGAAGAGAAAGGCATTATCAAGCTTAATGTACGTATTGCTACTCCGCCGCCAAATAATCCAAACGTAGCGCCTGGTATCATGTCATCTTATATCTGGTCTTTAAAAGAAGGCGACAAATGTACTATTTCTGGTCCATTTGGTGAATTCTTTGCAAAAGACACTGATAATGAAATGGTATTTATCGGTGGTGGCGCAGGTATGGCGCCAATGCGTTCTCATATCTTTGACCAACTTCTACGCCTTAAATCAACGCGTAAAATGTCTTACTGGTATGGCGCACGTTCTAAACGTGAAATGTTCTACGTTGAAGATTTTGATGGCCTAGCGGCTAACAATGATAACTTCGTATGGCATTGTGCTTTATCTGATCCTATGCCAGAAGATAACTGGGATGGTTACACAGGTTTCATTCACAACGTACTTTATGAAAACTACTTGAAAGATCATGAAGCACCAGAAGATTGTGAGTATTACATGTGTGGTCCACCAATGATGAATGCTGCTGTTATCAGTATGCTGAAAGATCTTGGTGTTGAAGATGAAAACATCTTACTAGATGACTTCGGTGGTTAATCTCTCGAAGTGAAAAATATTGGCTGGCTCATCAATTGAGTCAGCCTTTTTTCGTATTAGTGCGCTACATTTAACCAGACAAAGTACAGGGTTATAGGTTTTTTTGGAATGTATATTCCTGTGTATTGTTTTGTTATTTAAATTTATGTTAATTAAGGAGTTGGCAGTGATTGTCAGTGTTACTCATTTAGTGAATAGAACCAAACTGATTTTGTTATCTTGTTTTGCTTTACTACTACTTAGCGGTTGTGGTGAACAACAACGTGAACAAGTGTATTTAAATGGTCCAACGATGGGGACAAGCTATAATATTAAATTTATTAATAAAGATGGCTTACCAAAGCAAGATGTTATTCATGCAGAGATAGATAAACGACTAGAGTTAGTAAATGACCAAATGTCGACGTACCGTAAAGACTCAGAACTGAGTCAATTTAATCAGAGTACAGCATTAACGCCATTTACGGTTTCTAAAGATACAGCCACAGTGATTAGTGAAGCGATTCGCTTAAATAAAGTCACTTTGGGTGCATTAGATATCACGGTTGGTCCTTTAGTTAATATATGGGGTTTTGGTCCAGAAGCTCGTCCTGAGGTTGTTCCTACTGAAGATGAATTGAATGCTCGTCGTGCTATTGTCGGTATTCAGCATTTAAGCGCGACAGAAACAACTGTTACAAAAGATATCCCTAACCTTTATGTTGATTTATCAACAATAGCAAAAGGCTGGGGAGTTGATGTTGTTGCTAATTATTTAGAAGGATTAGGCATTACTGACTATATGGTCGAAGTCGGTGGTGAAATGCGAGTTAAAGGGAATAATAAAGAGAATGTTGCTTGGCGTATCGCGATAGAAAAGCCAACGGTTGATGAACGTTCTATTCAAGAAATAATAGAGCCTGGGCATCATGCGGTTGCAACGTCTGGTGATTACCGTATTTACTTTGAAAAAGAAGGTGTACGTTACTCTCATATTATTAACCCTATTACAGGGAACCCAATAGCCAATAAAGTTGTCTCAGTTACAGTACTTGATAAATCATCAATGACTGCTGATGGACTTGCTACAGGGTTAATGGTGTTAGGTGAAGAGCAAGGCATGGCCGTTGCTAATAAACATAACATTCCTGTTTTCATGATTGTGAAAACTAAAGATGGCTTTAAAGAACTCTCTTCTGAAGCCTTTAAGCCTTTTTTGAAATAAGTGAGTAGATAATGAATACTTTTCTAATTACGTTTGGTGTTTTTCTTACTGTTATTGGTGCAATGGCTATTGGTTATATTGTGCAACGTAAAGTAGTGAAAGGCAGTTGTGGTGGCCTTGGTTCTGTTGGGATAGATAAAGTGTGTAACTGTCCAGAACCTTGTGATGCACGAAAAAAACGTGAAGCTAAAGAAATCATTCGAGCTGAAAAACTAGCTGCATGGGAAAAAGATCGCATCGCGTAAGTTTTTTACTCTATAACTATCTTAAAACAGCATCTTTATAGATGCTGTTTTTTATTGTAAAAAAATCATTTCATCGCTATCATTTAACTGTTTATTTATACAGTTGATGTGAGTGTTGAGATTGAAAACGTGGAATTAGAAGCAGATAAAAAGGTGCGTAAAATCATTCATATCGATATGGATTGTTTCTATGCAGCGGTTGAAATGCGAGATAATCCTGCATTACGTGACGTTCCTTTGGCCGTTGGTGGAAGTGAAAGACAGCGTGGTGTATTAAGTACGTGTAACTATCAAGCTAGGAAGTTTGGTCTTCATTCTGCAATGCCAACAGGACGAGCGTTATCCCTTTGTCCTCACTTGGTGGTTGTACCTGGTCGCATGCAGGTCTATAAGCAAGTCTCTCACCATATACACCGTATATTTCGTCGCTATACTGATAAAATAGAACCACTCTCTTTAGATGAAGCTTATCTCGATGTTAGTGAATGTACGTTGTTGCATGGTTCGGCGACATTGATAGCTCAACAAATACGTAGAGACATATTTAATGAACTGCAATTAACCGCATCAGCAGGAATTGCCCCTCTTAAATTTTTAGCTAAAATTGCCTCTGATTTAAATAAACCTGATGGTCAGTATGTGATTACTCCAAATATGGTTATGGATGAAATTGACTCATTACCATTGGAGAAAATACCAGGGGTCGGAAAAGTAAGCTTAGAGCGGTTACATAGATCAGGACTGCATACTTGCAAGGACGTCCAACAGTTTGACCAACGTGAGTTATTATTGTTATTTGGAAAAATGGGGGCTTCATTATGGAAGCGATCTCATGGAATTGATGAAAGAGAAGTGATTACAGAGCGTAATCGAAAGTCCGTAGGTGTAGAAAGAACATTTTCTCATAATATCAGCATGTTTGAAGAATGCTGGGAAGTCATTAAAACACGCTTGTACCCTGAATTAGAGTCGAGACTAATAAAAGCAAATGGTGATAATTATATTGCTAAGCAAGGTATTAAAATTAAGTTCGCAGACTTCCAACAAACGACGATTGAACATGTGCATAATCAATTAACGCTAGCATTTTTTGAAGAACTTTTGATTGAAGTATTAGAAAGGCAAAAAGGGAGGGAGATCCGACTTATCGGATTAAACGTAATGCTTAAAGATAAGGAAGTCACTCAACAATTAAGTTTCTTCTAATAAAACTATCAACAATTCTCATTTTTGATAGTTTATAAAATGTTGCATTTGAGTAGCAGTTGTTTTGGTTAGATTACTTGTATATATATAGGTGATTTCAATTTGGTGTTTATCGAACATATAATGGGCAACCGATTGTTATATAGACAAATTTCATAGAGGCTAAATAACCATCTCTATATAATATAACGTCGTAATTTACGATATAATTATTATACACAACGGTTGTTTATGAACTTTACAAAATGTGCTTTGGCATTAAGCCTTATTTTACCGACATCAGCTATTTCTGCACCATTATTAACGCTAGACACACTCACTTCTCAAGAAAAAATCCAACAAGCAAATGCATGGTTAGAAATTGATACTCAAGCATTTAAACATAATATTGATACATTAAAAAAATCACTTAATTCAGACACTAAAATCTGTGCGATCATGAAAGCGGATGCATACGGTAATGGAATTGAAGGATTAATGGATTCAGTGATTAGTCGTGATGTTGAATGTATTGGTATCACAAGTAATGAAGAAGCGCGTATTGTTCGAGCTAAAGGATTCTCTGGTGAGATCATGCGTGTTCGTGCTGCGACACCAAATGAAATTGAATCAGGCTTAAATTATCAAATAGAAGAGCTTATTGGTTCAAGTGAGCAAGCAAATACGATTGCTAAATTAGCAAAAAAAAATCATACCGTAATTCCTGTTCATCTTGCATTGAATGCGGGCGGAATGGGACGCAATGGCCTTGATTTATCTCAACCTCAAGGGAAAAAAGAGGCGTTAAATATTGCCTTTAATGGTCATATTAATATTGTTGGTATTATGACGCATTTCCCTAATGAATCAGTTGATGAGATCCGTACAAAACTGGATTTATTTAAGCAAGAAAGTAAATGGCTTATTGATGAAGCTCAGTTAAATCGTGAAAACATCACTCTGCATGTCGCAAACTCTTACACCACGATTAATTTACCTGAAGCACATTTAGATATGGTTCGTCCAGGTGGATTGTTGTATGGAGATATGCCAAGTAACCCTGAATATCAGCGTATTGTTCGTTTTAAGACCTCAGTTGCTTCTTTGAATTACTTACCAAAGGGCAGCACGATAGGCTATAGCAGCACTTATGTGTTAGGTCGAGATTCAATTTTAGCCAATTTACCTTTAGGCTATTCTGATGGGTATGTTCGCTCTATTGGTAATAATGGGTATGTGTTGATCAATGGTCAGAAAGCGAATGTAGTCGGTGTGACATCAATGAACACAACGATGGTTGATGTGACTGATATTAAGAATGTTCAGCCTGGTGATGAAGTCGTTCTATTTGGTAAACAAAATGAGCAGACGATTGAAACTAAAGAAATGGAAGCATTTAGCAGCCGAAGTATGCCTGAGCTTTATGTTATCTGGGGTGCAACTAACCCAAAAGTTTATTTTTAACGATTGACGTTATTTGACTATAAATAAAAACGGTCAGCATAAGCTGACCGTTTTTTATAATCCCAATACTAAAGGATTATTTTTTGGGAATGTTCTCTAAAATGGCAACCATTTGTTCCCAATAAAGAGCAACCGTATCAATTTTTACTTTCTCATCTGGAGAATGAGGAAACTTGATGGTCGGACCAAATGAGATCATGTCCATTTTAGGATAAGGTTCTTTAAATAGACCACACTCTAAACCTGCATGAATTACCATTATGTTTGGCTTATTTCCGTAAATGCCTTCGTAGACATCACGGAACACATGCATGATTTCAGAATCTGCGTCTGGCTTCCAACCTGGATATGTACCAGAGAAGCTGACTTGTGCTCCTGCTAATTCAGCCACAGATGAAAGCATTCCTTCAACCATGCTACGGCCAGAATCCATTAATGAACGGATTAGGCATAGAATTGTGATTGTGCTTTCTTCAGTAGTAATAACGCCCACATTTAAAGACGTTTCTACCACACCCTCAATATCATCACTCATGCGGATAACACCATTTGGACAGGCATTTAGTGTCGCAATGAATGGAGTTTGAGTGGCTAGTGTCAAGACGTTTTCAGCAGAGGCTGTCTCGTTGATACTTACAATATTCGTTTCTACTCGACCTAATTCGTCTTTCAATAGATCGGTATAGAAAGTAAATAGTTCAGCCAGTTTTGCTTCATTCTCAGCAGGAACGGCAACCGTTGCGAATGCTTCACGAGGAATAGCATTACGTAAGCTACCACCACGGAATTCAACAAGGCGTAAATCCAGTTCAACAGCGTGGCCAGCAAGGAATCGACCCAGTAATTTGTTTGCGTTACCACGACCAGTATGAATGTCACAACCAGAATGGCCGCCTTTTAGGCCTTTTAGTGTAATTTGACGAGTAACATAGCCAGCAGGCAGTGCTTCACGTTCGATCATTAATTTGATAGCACCATCAGCACCACCAGCACAACCCATGTAGATTTCACCTTCTTGTTCTGAATCGGTATTAAGAAGAATGTCACCTTCTAACCAACCGGCTTCTAGACCAAAGGCACCAGTCATGCCTGCTTCTTCATCAATGGTTAATAATACTTCTAATGGGCCATGCTTCAATTCTTTTGAGGCTAAAACAGCAAGACATGAAGCCATGCCCATACCATTGTCGGCACCCAGTGTTGTGCCTTTTGCTGTAACCCACTCACCATCTATATATGGAAGGATTGGATCGTTAGTAAAATCATGGTCAGTATCTTCATTCTTTTGTGGAACCATATCAATATGGGCTTGAAGTACAACACCCTTGCGATCTTCCATTCCCGGCGTTGCCGCTTTTTTGATGAATACATTACCGGTAGGATCGCGGCGAACATCAAGACCTTCGCTTGTTGCCCAATCAATAATATATTGAGCTAATGCATCTTCATGTTTAGATGGGTGGGGGATAGAACAAATTTTATCGAAAAATTGCCAAATAGGTTGTGGTGTTAGTTGACTGATCTCAGACACAAGTATCTCCTTTTGAAAACAGTGAATAGCAAATTAATGCGCTGTCTTTTTGGGTAATTGATTATCAATACAAATAAGTATACCCCTCAAATTAGCTAATTACTCTGTTTGATATCGTAAATTTATTGAATCTTCTTTACTAGGATTAAGGAAAAAATACAGACACATAAATAGCAAACGTTTCCGTTCTTTAGTTACGTAATATTTCGATTGATTGACTATTTAATGTGTTTTATGTGATCCACTTCAAATTTTTGTTGTAATAAAGTTTCAGTGAGAGTATAGTTTACTCATCTGCTAGAGAGTCTTCAGATACTGTAAATGCTCATAGGATGAGTCCGATTTATCGCCTCCAAGGAACCGAGATCAATTTTATTGTTTTTAACTATCAATTGATAAGGTGATATTATGTACTGCATAAGCTCTTCTAAATTCTGGAATCAACGCTCTGTATACACAAGTCAATTTGTATACCCAATGAGCTTTGGTTACTAATAAAACTTCGGTTTTATACGTTAAAGTTATACCCCTATAATTGGAATTCTAATTTACCCGCTTGGGTTATATTACATTCTCCGCCATCCAAAATATTTGGGTGGCGTTTTTTTTGCCTAAACATTCTCCTCTATGTATCCAACCTCTTAATAAATATTATCTTTTTCTATTAGAGCATCCACTTTATTTACTATTAACACAGTAAAAGATAAATAATCGCTAGAAATTCCCATAATACCTCTTTATAATTCTCAGCCAATCGATTACGCAAACGTTTAATCTGTATAAAGCAGACTAGGAATGAGCCCCAATGCTTGAAAAACTATTTCAACTTAAAGCTAATGGTACGAACGTTCGTACTGAAATTATTGCCGGGTTAACCACCTTCTTAACAATGGCTTATGTTATTTTTGTGAATCCAGCAATCTTGGCTGATGCAGGAATGGATAAAGGCGCTGTTTTTGTTGCAACGTGTATTGCTGCTGCAATAGGGTGTTTTATCATGGGATTTGTTGCTAACTTCCCAATAGCTCAAGCTCCAGGTATGGGGTTGAATGCGTTCTTTACCTACACTGTTGTATTGGGAATGGGTCATACATGGCAAGTAGCGCTCGCTGCTGTATTCATGTCAGGTGTGTTATTTATTCTTCTAAGTTTATGTAAAATAAGAGAGTTGATTATTAATTCGATTCCTCTTTCTTTACGCACTGGTATTTCGGCGGGTATTGGTTTATTTCTGGCTTTCATCGCTCTAAAGAATTCAGGCATAGTTGTCGATAATCCGGCAACTTTATTGTCTATTGGTCATATTAATAGCTTTCCTGCAGCGATGGGGGCATTGGCTTTATTTTTAACCATTGCTTTAGTTCATCGTGGCTACAAAGCGGCTGTTATGATCGCTATTTTAGCTGTTACTGGACTTGCCTTGCTCTTTGGTGAAGTTCAATATGCTGGCATTATGTCAATGCCACCAAGTCTTGCACCTACATTTTTACAACTCGATTTTTCAGGTGCTTTTGATATTGGTATGCTAAGCGTTGTTTTTGCTTTCTTATTCGTTGATTTGTTTGATACTGCCGGTACGTTAGTTGGTGTATCTCAAAAGGCAGGGATCATGGATAAAGATGGCAATATTCCTCGTCTAAATAGAGCTTTGCTTGCGGATTCAACGGCGACATCTGTAGGGGCTTTATTAGGTACATCAAACACAACATCATACATTGAAAGTGTTGCAGGTGTAGCAGCCGGTGGTCGAACTGGTTTGACGGCTGTTGTTGTTGGCATTCTGTTTTTATTGGCTTTATTCTTTGCTCCATTAGCTGGGATGGTTCCTGCTTATGCAACGGCCGGTGCGTTGTTTTATGTCGCAATTTTAATGATGTCGGGTCTTGTGAGTATTGATTGGAGAGATCTTACTGAAGCGGCGCCAGTTGTTGTGGTATGCTTGCTAATGCCTTTAACCTTCTCTATTGCTGATGGTATTTCATTAGGCTTTATCTCTTATGCAGCGATTAAGTTGTTAAGTGGTAAAGGTCGCGATGTTCATATCAGCGTTTGGGTTCTTGCTGCACTATTCACGCTGAAATTTATTTTTACGGCATAGTTGTTGTTAACTGTGCCACTGAGAGGTTTTGTCTATTATGGCTAATAAATTTGTAATAACTTGGGATAACATGCAGATGTATACTCGTCAGCTTGCTGAACAGTTACTTCCTGCTGAACAATGGAAAGGTATTTTGGCTGTGAGCCGTGGTGGACTTGTTCCTGCGGCAATTCTAGCTCGTGAATTAAACATTCGTTATGTTGATACCGTATGTATTTCAAGTTATGACCACGATCATCAGCGTGATATGACGGTTGTTAAAGCGATGGAAGGTGATGGTGAAGGTTTCATCATCATTGATGATTTAGTTGATAGTGGTGACACTGCGGTTAAATTGCGTCAAATGTACCCTAAAGGTAAATTAGTCACTGTATGTGCAAAACCTGCAGGCATTGATTTAGTTGATGCGTATGTTGTCGATATTCCACAAGATACGTGGATCGAGCAACCATGGGACATGGCTGTAACGTACGTAGATCCTATTTGTAAAAAATAAGCTTACGTTATAACCAATAGAAAATGACTCTTTTAAGGGTCATTTTTTTTGTTTGTTATTTATCGATATTAATTAAATTCAAGAGTAAGTTGATTACCCTATTTATAGGCTTTCAGTATATAGTAGGCCTAATTACTTTATGTATATCGGTGTTTGATATGACCCAGCCTGAAAGCGAAAATCTCTCTGTTAAGTTGTTTAAAACCAATAAGCAAGCTTTAGAAACCTCTTGCCTTGTGCCTTATCTTCCAAGCAGTTTAGAACAGATATCAAAAAATTCAGAACGAAATTGGTATCGCGAACTTCGTCGTCCTCAATGGATTTGGCAAGGGGTTGATCCGATTGAGTTAGAAGGGATTTTGTCTAAAATGGCAAGCAGTGATAAAGACAGAACGAAACCTGAATGGTTAGATACTGTCACCGGATATCGCGCTGGTAACTGGGCTTATGAGTGGATTAATGCAGGAATGGAGCATCAGAAATGTGCGTCAGACCTTGAAGGGAACGAGGCTGCGGAACGTTTTTTTAAAGCCAGCTTATATTTTAGCATTGCCGGTTATCCGCATATAAAAGGGGATAATTTAGCCACTCAGGCACAGGTACTTGCGAGCAAAGCTTATGATATGGCGGCAAAACAGACCTCTCATCGAATTGAAAAGATTTTAGTCCCTTATGAAGGTCGAAAAATCACCTGTTATTTGCATTTACCGAATACTGAAAAACCGTTACCTGTCGTTATTGTTAGTGGTGGTATGGATTCGTTGCAAACGGACATGTGGTCTTTGTACCGTGATTATTTAGCGCCAAATAATATGGCAATGCTAACATTAGATATGCCATCGATTGGACACAGTTCGTACTGGCCGCTAACTGAAGACTCAAGTTGCTTGCATCAAGCTGTGCTAAATTATTTACCTCATATTCCTTGGGTTGATCGTTTTCATGCTGCTGTTATGGGGTTCCGATTTGGTGGAAATGTCGCATTGCGGTTGTCTTTTCTTGAACCGAATAAACTGAAAACTTGCGTTGCTCTTGGTGCTCCAATTCATCAAGTGTTGTCAAACTCAACACAACTAAAGAAAATGCCAAAAATGTATTTAGATATATTGGCATCTCGCTTGGCAAAACAAGTGGTGGACGTTAATAGTTTAACTGGGCAAATGAAAGCATGGTCTCTTAAGTTCCAAGGCTTTTTATCTGGTGGAAGAAAAACATCGGTATCTATTTTAGCTATTGGGTTAGCGGGGGATCCTGTTTCTCCAAAATCAGATAATAAATTAGCGGCAATGTTCAGTAAATATGGTAAAGGTGTTGAGCTAAAAAATAAGACATTGCACAGTGGCTATGAAGACGCATTAAACCAAATGATTGAATGGATAAAAGAAGAGATGAAACACTAATCTGGCTTTTTATTTCCTTGATTTAGATGAAATGTCATAAAATCTTATTTTAGGCTTGTACTGTTCTGATTTGCTTGCTAAAAATAGGGTGATTTTTATATTATTATTACGATGAATGTATTTCGTAATACACAACATTATTAGTTAAATAGGTAGTAGGGAATTGAATACACAATCTCAAACCATAGTCGTTAAACTTGGTACAAGTGTACTCACTGGTGGCACATTAAAACTAGACAGAGCACACATGGTGGAATTAGTTCGCCAATGTGTGCATTTGAAAAAGTTAGGTCATCAAGTGATTGTTGTAACTTCTGGCGCAATTGCGGCTGGACGTGAACATTTAAATTACCCCGAACTACCCAAAACGATGGCTAACAAGCAGTTATTAGCTGCTGTTGGTCAAAGTTGCTTAATTCAAGCTTGGCAGAGTTTATTTGCTATTTATGGTGTTAACGTTGGCCAAATGTTATTAACTCGAGCGGATTTAGATGATCGTGAACGTTATCTAAATGCTCGTGACATGCTGCAAGCTTTATTAAAAAATGGCATTGTTCCTATCGTCAATGAGAATGATGCGGTTGCAACAAATGAAATTAAGGTTGGGGATAACGATAACCTTTCTGCTTTAGTTGGTATTTTGGCGAGTGCAGATAAATTATTGCTGTTAACGGATCAATCTGGTTTGTTTACGGCTGATCCGCGTAAAGATCCAAAAGCCGAATTGATTAAAGAAGTGCACACCATTGATGAAACATTACGTAAAATCGCAGGTGGTAGTGGGACTGCATTAGGCACAGGCGGCATGGCAACTAAACTTCAAGCGGCTGATATTGCTCGTCGAGCGGGTATTGAAGTTGTTATTGCTGCTGGCAGCGCTGAGAATGTGATTACTGATGTTGTAGATTCAAAGCCTCAAGGAACAAAGTTCTTGCCTGTTGAGTGTGCATTAGAGAGTCGCAAACGTTGGATTCTTGCTGGCCCTGCATCTAATGGTACGATTGTTATTGATGACGGTGCTGTGAATGCAGTACAACAAAAAGGCAGCAGTTTATTGAGCAAAGGGATTTCGTCGATTTCTGGCCACTTTGTTCGCGGTGGTGTTGCTAAGATTGTAAATACGAAAGGTGAGTTAATTGCCCGAGGTATTTCTCGTTATTCAAGTGACGATTTACATAAGATTTTAGGAAAACACAGTCAGGATATTTACGCAGTATTAGGTTATGAATATGGGCCTGTAGCTATCCACCGAGATGATTTAGTACTGATTTAGTAAAGGATATTTATTGTGAATTTAACAAAAATGGGTCAAGCAGCAAAAAATGCAGCGTTTGACTTAGCGGTAGCTCCAACAGCCCAGAAGAACAAAGCATTGGCGATTATTGCTGATGAACTTGAAGCGAACAAAGAGGCGATTCTTGCGGCTAATGCAAAAGACATTAGTGCAGCGGTAGAAGCGGGCATTTCAGATGCAATGCAAGATCGTTTATTACTAACAGAAGAGCGTTTAGTTGCTATTGCTAATGACGTTCGTAATGTGATCAACTTAAATGATCCTGTTGGTAGTGAAATTGACAGTAAAATGCTTGAAAATGGCATGTCACTTTCTCGCCGCCGTGTACCAATTGGTGTGATTGGTGTGATTTACGAAGCTCGTCCAAATGTAACGATCGATATCGCTTCATTATGTTTAAAAACCGGTAATGCGAGTATTCTACGTGGTGGTAAAGAGACGTTCTTCTCTAATATGGAGTTAGTTAAGGTCATTCAAGTTGCTCTTGAAAAAGCCGGCTTACCAGCTGCATCAGTACAATACATAGAGAAACCAGATCGTGAACTAGTTTCAGAACTATTACGCCTAGATGATTATGTTGATATGATCATTCCACGTGGTGGTGCAGGTTTGCACAAAATGTGCAAAGAAAACAGTTCAATTCCAGTCATCATTGGCGGGTTTGGTATTAGCCATGCGTTTGTTGATGAGAGTGCTGATTTAGAAAGAGCACTATTGGTGGTTGATAATTCAAAAGCACAGCGTCCATCTGCATGTAATGCACTTGATACACTGTTAGTTCATGAGGCAGTGGCTCCACAATTCTTAGCATTATTAGCGAATAAAATGGCAGGTCGTGTTGAATTGGTTGCTGAACCAAAAGCTTATTCGTTACTAAAAGAGTTTAAAAACGTGTCATTACGTGAAGCACAAGACGGTGATTTTGATACTGAATGGCTAAGTTACACATTAGGTGTGAAAGTGGTGTCTGATGTAAATGAAGCAGCGGCTCATATGCAAACACATAACGCGAGTCATTCTGATACTATTTTAACAAATAATATTGAATCTGCTGAAAAGTTCATTAATACCGCAGGTTCAGCTGCCGTGTATGTGAATGCATCAACACGCTTCACTGATGGGGCTCAGTTTGGTTTAGGCGCTGAAGTAGCAGTATCTACCCAGAAACTTCATGCTCGTGGTCCAATGGGCTTAGAAGAGCTGACAAGTTACAAATGGGTGGGGAAAGCGGATTATCTTATTCGCCCATAATCATATTGATTAATGTTTAGTAAAAACAAAAAAGGTTGACGCCAAAACGTCAACCTTTTTTAT
>NZ_CAWPRC010000173.1:0-26907 GCF_963890165.1 Aliivibrio sp. SR45-2
AAGCAATACACAACGAACCATGCACAAACACTTCCGTTAGGATATCGTGTTCATGGGCAACGGCTGTCATTTCTTTGATTTCGTCGATATTCAGTTCACGGGATAAGTTCACACGTGATGCACCGACTTTTGAAAGGAAGTGAATTTGACCTTCATTGTGCGTCGTTAACTGAGTAGAAGCGTGAACATCTAATGTTGGGAAGTATTTTTTAACTAAGTTAAACACACCCAAATCTTGAACGATGATGCCATCAATCGTTGTGTTCACTAATTGATTAAGTAGCTTCGCTAATGATTTAATTTCATGTTCAAGAATAACAACGTTTAATGTCAGGAAGACTTCACAACCGTATTCATGAGCAAGTCGTAACACGCCATTTAGTTCATCAAATGAAAGATTGGATGCTCGGTTACGGGCGTTGAACATATCTAGACCACAGTAAACAGCATTTGCTCCTGCAACGATGGCCGCTTTAATCGCTTCAACATCACCACCTGGTGCCAATAATTCAAGTTTTCTACTCATTATGAAATTGCTCGCTTCGGTTTTTATGTAATAATTTTTTTGAGGGGGCATTCTACTCGCCCCACGCTTTCATTACCACTCACTTAGGCTTTTATTGATCTAGATCATGACTTTTTCTTCGTGAATATCTTCGTTCTATTCGATAATATACCCATAAGGCTTTCTATTTTAGGCATTTAATCATGACATCACCCATTCTTTACTCATTACGACAATGTCCTTACGCTATGCGTGCTCGCCTTGGGATAATACACGCACATCAAATTGTCTTGCTTCGTGACGTCGATATGAATAATAAACCCGAAGAAATGCTGTCTATTTCACCTAAGGGGACAGTGCCAGTATTGCTGCTAGAAAATGGCTCTGTCATTGATGAAAGCATTGATGTGATGGTATGGGCTCTCAACCAATCAGATCCTAATAATCTATTGTATTCACACGATAAAGCTCTATTGCCTGTGATGCTTGAGTTAATAAACCGCAGTGACACTGAATTTGTGGATGCCTTACAGAAGTACCGAGCCGCGTCTCGTTACCATGATGATAATGAAACAAAGTGCCGTAATATGTGTTGCGGCTGGCTAATGGAAATTGAACAACGTTTATCTCAGCATGCTTACATTATGGGAGAAAAACCAAGTTTAGTTGATTACTCTATTTTGCCATTTATTCGCCAATTTTCACGAGTAGATAAAAAATGGTACGCTCAGGCGCCTTTGCCTTATTTACGTGCGTGGTTAGTAAACCATTATAATGACCCCCTATTTTCTAAAGTAATGATGACCTACCCAAAATGGAAAAATAATGATGACTCCATTTTATTTGGTGATGTCCACTCTCGTAAAAAACAACGTTAATAACCTACATTCCGCTTTACCATAAAAAACTAAAGGTGCGTTATTCGCTAAAATTCCAATACTGACAGTGCCTTTTTTTATAAAAAATTAAAAACACTTACAAAAATAGAATAACTTTAATATAAGCCTAGCGCTAACATTAAGTAAAGACTAGCTGTAAATAATATCAGGTATTAAATAAATAAAAAATAGTATTTAATTAACCTAAATAAAACACATAGATTAACAGCGTTCCTAATATAATTAATAACTAATTTAATAGAACACTTTACACTCTATTTTATCTAACACTTAAACTAACTCTAGTCATAAAAAATGGAACTCTATGAGAAAGACAGTTATCGTAATTGCAATGTTATTTACATCTACTTCATTTTCAAGCAACCAAAACAATGGCTCTGGAGACATCGTCATACACCAATGTTACTTAAACCCTGTAAGCTGTTTTCCAGGATAAATAGAACCATTAACCGTATTTTTCATTCATTACCATGAAGTGATCACGTAAAAATGGTCACCAATTAAATCGACATATTAACGACATAAATAAAGATACAGATTATTATATTTGATGAATAAAATACTCATTCACAATAATTATAACTAGATAGTTGCACTTAACATTATTTAATAATCAGAAGTATAGAGGAATAAATAATGACAATGAAATGGGATCACAGAAAAGTGAGTATCGACGCCTTTAAACACGCTTTAAAAACGCATGGTCATATCTCTTTACTTACCTTAGCTATTTGGAGCGATACGTTATCGAAACAGAAAGGAGCGAATATAAAAGTAAAAAAAGTGTATTCTCTATTAGAGAACACTCCTATTCATGAAAAAGAAAAAGAACTATGACGTATTACTTAGTATATCGATTACTACAATAACAAATAAACCTCCTATGTATAGGGGAATAATACGTTACACTGAAATAGAATAACCAGTACTATATATAGCTGTCCGTTCCTAAATACCCATTAAAACAAAGCGAACGTTCCATATCGAAAAAGTGTTCATTCTCACCCGTGATCTGGTAGCCAAGTGCTGAATAAAAATCGACCACCTTTTGGTTACATTTAAACGCAGACAAGCTGACTTTAGTGACCCTGTCACTGTAGTATCGTTGGTAATATTTCATCACCGCAGACCCTACCCCTTTATTTTGATATTTTTCAAAAATAAGTAACAAATGAAAATGCACACTGGTTTGTTCTTGTTTAACACAAATAAATCCAAGTCTCTCTCCATTAAACATGATCCATTCAAACCATTCTTTTCGATACGAATCAGCAAAGTGCTGAGTTTGGAAAACCTCATCCCAACCAAAAGTATCTTCAATCGCAGAATAGAAGTATTTCTTATAAATAGAGAACAAAGAAGGATACTCACAAGCAGTGACTTTTTGAAAAGTAATTCTATCCATTGAATGCCCTATCTTGTCTGATTGTTTAAAGAAACCACCAACTACTGTTTAGTTTAAATATACTTCAATTGTAGACCATAACATGGCGATTCTTTGAGAATACAAGCGAATAGTTATTTAGTAATACTCTTTTCAAATTTAATTTTACTGTTTTGTGTTGAACCTTCATCCTCATAACCCGAAATATGATATCCACTCGAAATTAATAATTGCAGCATAGCCGGATAACGGTTCATCGATTTCACACTGACTTTGTGATAACCCAGAGCTTTCACCCATGATTCTTGTGTGCACCGAAGTTGAGTCGCAATTCCTATCTTCCGATAGCGAGGAATGACACCACCTAACCAACTGTAAAATTCGACACTCGACAGTTGATATCCCATTTTATAAGCCACTGGCTCATGATTATCAAAGGCAATAAGAATAAGATATTCAAGACCATTCAATCGCTGAGTGATCTTTGCTTTATTATTCCGAGCATCGAACTCTGGAATTTATCGATCCACAATGATCACATCATCTATTGTGCCCTGACGTATTTCGATGTTCATTTCATTCTCTCTGTTCAATTATACGTAAATCTTTCCTTTTATTCTTTATTTTCAACCATCGTTTTAATTTTGATGGCTTTTTCAAAATGATCCAGTTTATGCGTTGATATCCACCACGTTGCCGCTTCCATTAATAGTTCGGGATCATCATTCTTATTGGCAAAAAAAGCATAAAAAGACAATCCAACATTATCCCCTTTCTGCTCTATTTTCTTATTACACACAGCAATAATTTTATTTCTCAAACCGTCTTGCATTCCTATTCCTTCTAATTACTCTGTATTTTACTCAATAGGTAACGCGTGATTGCTTCCCCAATCAGCCCATGAACCGTCATACAACACCACATCGTTATAACCAACAGAAACCGCTGCTAGCATTAAAATACACGCAGTAATACCAGAACCACAACTAAAGAAAGATTGAGTTTCTAACGTAGGAATTCGTTCTTGAAAAATAGTACGCAATACTTCTTTATCTTGATAAGTGAAACCATCTAACAAGATAGAAAACGGGAGGTTTACCGAGCTAGGAATGTGCCCACTACGAACGCCTTCACGAGGCTCTGGCGCTTTGCCTAAAAATCGCATTTCTGCTCGTGCATCAACAATCGCAGCATTAGTATTAATGACATTGAGAACACTGGCTGAGTCACACGCAAGTTGATCATGCAGTTTCGCAACCGCATTACCCGTCGTTTGATTTATTGAATATTCAAACGCAATGTCTCGACCTTCTTCTATCCATTGTGGTAATCCTCCATCAAGGACATACACATTATCAAACCCCATCACTTTAAATGTCCACCACGCTCTTGGGGATGAATAAATACCTTGGTTATCATAAATAATAACTGTACTGTCCGTATTAATACCCAGAGCTTGCACTGCTTGTGTAAATTGACTTTCAGTCGGTAATGCATGAGTTTGAGAAGACGTAGGATCGCAAAAATCCGCTTCTACATCTAATTTTATGGCATTTGGTAGACACGAAAATACATCATAAGCCAAAGGCACTTTACCGACCACATTGGCCATGTACGCATCAACAATAACAATGTTTTCATCATTGATATGAGTAGCTAACCAATCTGTTGTAACTAAAGGATTGTTCATTATATTGTCCTTAATTAATGATTTTATTCGTCATAAGTAATTTGCATTACATCAGGGTAAATAAATTCATACCCCAGTGCTTCTTTAATCTTCTGATTGCTAATAAGTTTAAAGGTTTGGTTTTCTGATTCAATAAATGTTGGGGCGTCTACGCCAATGCGCTGCGTCATTTCAGTATAAAATTCACGCTTTGTCGGATGCGTATCTGCACAAGCATTAAACGTTTTACCCCATTGGTTTTGTTTTATGATCTGTTCAATCAAACCAATGCAATCATCTTGATGAATCATATTCACTGCCGCATCTGGGTTACTCACCGAACGCCCACTTTTTTGAAAGAATCGACCTGGATTACGAGAATACCCCACTAATCCACTGAATCGAACTACGGTTGTAGCGAAAAAAACAGATTGAGTAAATAGCGTTTCAATTTGATATAAAGTAGAAGAGTCTTGCGCCGCTTCGGATTCTGTAACCACATCGTTAGTGTCTTTATATACCGATGTGGAACTAACAAAGATTACCCGCTTAACGAATGATTTTTCCAATGCTGAGATTAACGACATGAACCCGTCTGTATTTTTTGACGGTATCGCTATAATCAATATCTCTGATCCCAAAAACTCATCCCATTGTTGATCTGTTGTTGCATCATCAATATTCAAAATAAACGGAGTCACAGAGAATTCGTTTAAGCTATGTGCTTTTTCTTCACTTCTGACAGAGCCTTTAACACTAAAGCCGCACTCGACTAACTGTTTTGCTAATGGCAACCCTAACCAACCACAACCTAAAATACTAATTGATGTCATAATTATCCTTAATAAAGCTTCAATTGACTTTCATCAGATAAGACCCACGCACTATTGTGTGCTTCGAAACCAATTTTTGGGTAATACCCTTCAGCTTGTGGCGCTGAAAGTAATATTAATTTGCACTCAGGAGAGACCTCTTCCTTCGTCACCAGAATGAGATATTTCCCAACCCCCATTGATTGCACACTTTCATCAACAGCTAAATCAGAAAGATAACAACAAAAATTAAAATCCGTGACAGAACGAGCAACGCCAATCAATTCGCCATCGCCCCACGCGGTGACAATCAAATTAGAGTTATCTAACATCGCTTGTATTCTTGCTACATCGTCAATTGGTCTTCGAGCACCAAGAGTCGTTTTCTTCAATAATTCAATAAACTGCTCAGCACTCATTGGTTCATTTACTTTATAATCGATTTCCATGAATATCTCTTCTTAATTACCCTATTGTTACGACACCAAATTATTGTGATATATCCATAGCAAGTACAAAACGATGCTCACCCTCATCAAAATAATCTTGTTCTTCATTCAATAAATAAAAGCCATACGATTGATATAAAGCGTACGCGGATTGATTCTTAGGACATACGGTTAATAATAATCGTTGATACCCTTTTGCATTTTTAATCGCCGTTTCTAATAGCTTTTTACCTAAACCACCCCCTTGTGCTTGTTTTGATACCGCCAAAGACAACACCCAAGCGTCTCCGACGGTACTGCTTGAAGGCACTTGAAGCAGATAACCAACAACGTCGTCATTCTTTCTTGCTACAAGTAATCCATTAGACCAACAATCAAAAGCTTGTCGAATAAAAAAAGAAGGGTATCCATGCGAGCCAAAAGCCTCTGTTTCTATCTCATGAATTCGTTTTATATCTTCTTTTCTTGCTTCTGTGATGCTTGTCATTAATTCCTTTTCCTACTTCATATTATTTAAAAATAATCACGTTAACCAATAATCTATACTCTTTGAGCCCACTCGCATAGTTAAAACTGATTCAGTCGTTGTGATAACTCAATAGAATAAAAACGCCTATAGTTATTCCAGTCAAGTTTCATTTTATTAAATATCGCAAGGAGCGTTAATCATGTTTAAACTTGCCCTTTTACCGACACTGCTCGCCTGCAGTTTTGCGGCAAACAGTATTACAATGACACCACAAACAGACCCACTGAATCCGACAGGCTATGTTGTATCAAAAGCAGAAATCAAAGCAGCTGAAGATGCAAAAACACTGGATCCAATGTACGATGTTTGGGCTAAAGCATTAGAAACCAGACCAAATACAGTTGTCGACCTCATCGACGTTGGTTCTGCAACAAACCCTGAAAACGTAAAGCGTGTCGAGCGTGTATTTCCTGCTTCTGAGTGGTTTTTCTTAACCCAAATGGCGGCACCAGAATACACTTATACTCGCTTCTTGCGTGCAATTGGTAAATTCCCCGCATTTTGTGGAGAATATACCGATGGACGAGACTCTGATGCCATTTGTAAAAAATCCATTGTTACCGCTTTTGCGCATTTCTCTCAAGAAACAGGCGGACACATCGCTGTTGACAATATATCGGACAACCCACTCGCTCTTGAAGAATGGCAGCAAGCATTAGTGCATGTTCGTGAAATGGGTTGGTCAGAAGGTCAAGAAGGGTATACAACAGGCTGTGGTCAGAATGATTGGCAAAACAAACGTTGGCCTTGTGCTGCTGGACAAGGGTATTTTGGCCGTGGCGCAAAACAACTGTCTTACCACTTTAACTACGGTGCATTTTCTGAAGTAATGTACGACGGTGACGCCACCGTGTTATTGGATAATCCAGGAATTGTTGCTGATTCATGGTTAAACTTGGCTTCTGCTATCTGGTTCTTCCTTACCCCTCAAGCACCAAAACCTGCCATGCTGCATGTCATTGACCGTACTTGGAGCCCTTCTCAACGCGAGACTGACGCCGGTATTGGTTATGGTTTTGGTACTACGATTAATGTCATTAATGGCGGTATCGAATGTGGCGAGCAAAACAAAGACAAAGGACAACCAGTTAACCGTATTCGCTATTGGGAGGGATTAGCAAAGCACTATCAAATCCCTGTAGAAGCAGATGAAACAAATACCTGCTGGCAACAAACGCCTTACGGCAGTTTAAATCTTAATGGCGCAACAGATGTGCTTTATACTAACTGGGATGGCAATTGGAAATACTATCCAGATCGTCCAGAAGGTGCATCTTTTGAATGTGATCTTGTGGGTTTCCAGACCGCATATTCAGCACTCGTTCCAGGGGATTATGAAAAATGTGTCACTAACTTCTATGAGTCGCATGCGAACTGGCCAGTTACCCGTGTAGTCGAAACGCTACCAACAGATCCTACTGACCCTGGCACACCAGGTGATCCAAATAATACGTGGGATACAAACGCAGTATATAACACTGGTGACCAAGTGGTTGTAGATGGCGTGACCTATCAAGCACAATGGTGGAATCAAGGTGATAACCCAGCAACAAGTACGACAGGTGTTTGGTTAGCAGTTAATGCAGCAGTAACACCACCTGCAGAGCCAACCCCTCCAGCACCAATAGATCCAACACCAATGCCACCAACGGAACCAACAGATCCTAATTCAACATGGACTGCCGTTGGCACTTACAACACAGGCGATCAAGTCACGGTTAACGGTGTGATATATCAAGCTCAGTGGTGGACTCAAGGTAATAACCCTGAAACCTCTGGTGATTGGGGAGTTTGGAAGAAAGTATAATCGCTCTCTGATTCGTACATAATTGACGTATAAAAAAGCCCTTCAATATATCTGAAGGGCTTTACTTTATCTTACGCTATCGCTAAATCCATCGATTTAGCTTGTGTTTCTACATACCAAAATGCCAATAACGAAACCGCCCAAAATTGAAACAGATATTGAACATCAGAAGCCCCTGCTAATGTTTGCGATACCGCCATAGACGAAGTCACAAACAAAGAAGACAACAACCCTGCTTTTAGCAATGTTTTAGGTTTGTTTGGCAAAATTTCTAGTTTTAGAAATGATGCGATCAACAAAATCACAGGAACAATTTGTAAAATAACCAACACAGGAAATAAATAATCAAACATTGGAACAAATAACGCGTCAGTTAATGGTTTTTTTGCCCATGTTCCTGCGATGTATTCTTTCCAACCTTCCCAACTGTCACCATGACTAGTTCCAAACAAAATTCCATAAAACTTATCTACCACACCATTCGAGAACCAAAATGGCGCAAATAACATATAAAATGGCAGATATTTAATCACTTCGATCGCTTTTTCTAATTTTTTCATCGTAATTTCCTAAGTAAAATAAAAGTAGTTAATTCATTTTTACTTAGTGGTTATTCCAGAAAAACACAAAACCTAAGATGCCGCCGTCGAATTTTTTGCACTTGCCGTTCTATTGGTTCGACAAATATGAGAGAGGTATATAAAAGAGGAATAACAAGTAATGTGATGCCAAGTAGCAACCACACACACAAAATAAGATCGTGTATGCTGTTATCAAATGACAGTAAATGCTCAACTAAATCGCATTTTTCAGCAATGGTTTGAGATCCATTATCGATAGTAGAGTCCAGTTGGTGAACTCTGGCTTGTGCTTCAATAAGGTGCTCTTGACAGCTTGACGTTACACCAATAAGTTGACTAAAACAGATAAATACACTTAAAAGAACAAAGCATAATAATAGCTTTGCCCTACTGTTTTTCTGTCTATCCGATATCAGTGCCGTCATCAAAATCCATGGTATAAAACGTAATAGTTATTATTACAGGATCAATGAAGAATCACTATGATATACATCATTTTTTCATCTTTCAAAAAACATTCGCTTAGCTCATCAATGAGATTGCGATAATCCATACGGCACTCTTGTTTGTGCTAACTTCAAATAGGAGTGGATCTCGTCATTTTTATATTCTATTGCGGAATGAATATGTACGTTAGCGTTCCCCACAATCACAAAATCGTATTGATTCTCACCTTTAAAGATCGAAACATACACTAAGCCTTCCTTTAATTGCCAATGCCCTACCGTTTTCAACCTTTCAAATAAAGTGAATTCGGTTAAGCTGCCACTCTCTTTAAAAATCACTTCCGTAATGTAACCAGCAGTACATGATTTTATCCAATGCGATTCGTCGATCTCTTCAATCGTAAAGTCTCGCTTTTCTGCAAGCCATTTTTCATAATCTTGCTCATGGGTATGATTTAAAGACACTGACTCACGATCCACAATGGGAGCTCCCTGCCTTTCTCTGAGAAACAACTGTTGAAAAATAGCGTCTTTATTTGGCATTGTTTATCTCCTTTAAAGCTCGACATTAAAAATATGATCTTAGCTCTAAGATCCTCAAGTCCTAAATTCATCATAGCGTAATTATATAAATAAAAACCACGCTCATGATCGGCATAAAAAGAAACACCTAATAATCAACAGACAATAAAAAAGGCTTACCGCAGATTCTGCGATAAGCCTTTTATTCATTTTATTTTAATCTTACGCAGTCGCTGTTTTTTGGCCAACGGCTTGAGATTGGTTCTTTTCTTGCTCGGCTGCTTTCATTCTGAGTACAGCGATAGGCGCTGAAATAAAAGTAAAGCCAAGTAATACTGATACTGGTACCGCGGTAATCACGATGAATGATTGAAGTGCATTCAAACCACCATCACCCGCAATCAATAATACTCCAGCAACCACACCCATCATAATTGCCCAGAACAAACGCTGAGATCGAGATGGTTCATCTGTCCCCTCGACTGCCATAGCAATAGAATATGCCATTGAATCACCGGTTGTAGCAACAAACGTTGTCGTCAGTACTAAGAACGCGGGAATCAATAACCAGCTTAATGGCAATTGTTCTAATGACGCTAATAATACGGCCGGTAATCCCGCTTCTTGTAATGGTATAGAAATACTGCCCGGAGTTTGTAACTCAAGGAAAATACCGGTACCACCTAAAGCAGAGAACCAGAAATTCGTCGCGATTGGAGCGATGATTGCCACCGTAATAACAAGCTCTCGAATGCTGCGACCTTTAGAGATACGAGCAATAAAGATAGCCATCATTGGAGCAAAACCAATAAACCAACCCCAGAAGAACCATGTCCACCATGAATTCCATGCTGGATCCGCAGTGCTCAAGCTCATTTCAGGAAGATGTTGAATATAGTTACCAAAAGCAATACCAAACTCGGTAAAGATAAAGCTTGTTGGTCCTAGAACTAAAATCGCAACCAATAACGTCACAGCACCAATTACATTCATTCGGCTTAACCACTGTAAACCTTTGTCCATGCCAGAGAAGGCAGAGATTGAATAAATAGCAACAATCACAGATAAAATACCGATTTGGCTCATCAGAGAGCTTTCAAGGCCTGTGAGCACAGTAATACTGTAACTAAGTTGAGTAGCTAAGAATCCAATCGGACCAATCGTACCTGCAGCAACCGCAATAATTGAACAAGCATCGATCAACGAACCTAACCAATGATTTTCAAGTTTAGTACCTAGAATCGGGTATAACAACGCACGAGGTCGTAGTTTAATGCCACAGTTATAATGTGCGTACATGAGTATAATTGTACTTAAGGTACCTAATACCGCCCATGCTAAGAAACCCCAATGTAAAAAGCTTTGGCTTAACGCAGGAGTAACAGCAGCAAGAGTGCCGCCAGTGACATCAGAGAAACTTGGAGAAGGTGTAATGAAGTGGAAGATTGGCTCTGCAGCTGACCAGAAAACACCGCCGCCTGCAAGCAAAGTACACATTATCATGGCGACCCATTTAAAGGTGCCGAAGGTTGGTTTTTCCTCACCGCCCATCTTAATTTTGCCATAACTGCTCATCGCTATGATAAGGGCTAAAACAAAAGTGATTATCATCAACCACTGCCACCACAAGCCAAACATTGTCGATGCCGACATGAACATGGTTTGAATAGTTGCAGTAAATGTTGATAGATCAACAAGCGCAGCAAGAAGAAATAAAAGGATAAATCCTATTGTAAGTGTTGGAACAAGTTTGTCGCTAGTTTCATTACTATTTTTAGACATGGGTATCCCACTTGATTCGTGAGGGATCGGACTCTAGCAGCTTGAATTCATGAAAACCAGTGCAAACTTTTTAAAAAAGACCCAAAAACAGCATAAAAATTATGATATCAATCACAGTAAAAAATATTTTTGTATTTAAATTAAGTAGTTATGAGTTTCAGGTCTCATCTTTAAAATAAGTGCAATTAATTTACATTTTTTTCCAAAAAAACATCATAACGATTAAATTTCAACCAACTACAAATTCTATCTACGTCAATGAATAAACCGAACTTAACGTCAAAAAAAGCGTATTTATTGAGCACTTCGTTAAAGAATTTGCTTATTTTTAGCCATTATTTCCAGAATATCTTTACTGATTGTGAAATGAAAATTACCTCCCTATTTTTTCCATCTTAATTTTTTCGTCATCAATAAAAAAACACCAAAAATAAAAACAGCCGTAATAGAATAACGATATTCTATGATGAGAATCTTACTTTCGATTAACCATGGGAATTTATCTAAACCATAAGACAGGGCGTAACCCAAAAAAATAAACTGCCCTACCCCTAAACATAATCCGATACTTGAAAAGAGAGAAAAACGACGCCATTGAATCTGATTTACACCAGCGACAAAAGGGACAAACCATGCAATTGGCCCTAACAGTCGAGCAAACATCAACACAACATTACCTCTTGTCTGTAAAAGAAATCGACAACGAGCCAATAAACGACGAGTTGTAGGTTTCCATTTAATCAGTGAGTGTTGAGCCTTACGACCATAACGTTTTCCAATAAAATAACTTAATTGGTCTCCAAGCAAACCACCTAATAACACCGCGATTACCCCACCAATCATCCCTTGATGAAATTGGTAACCTGCTGCGATTAAAAAAGGTTCACCAGGAACAAATATATTTGGCCCAATGAGTGCATCTAACAATGCACCCATAAATAATGCGACTGAACCGGACATACAATACCTTTATCGATTCACACTATTTTTGTTCTGAATAATGACCAAACTTATATTCCATTTCGTTATTACGCATTTCACCAAAGAAAAAGCGGCGAACATTCGCTTTAAGATACGTAAACCCAATCTTAAATAAGCCTTCTTGATCTAATCGACGAGGGTCAAATTGAAAGGTCATTGGTAAGAATCGAAATCGCCATGTTTGACTGGCACGTTTTACGTAATCACAATCTTCGCATAACGTGATTTTTTCATCAAACCCTTGAAGATCACGATGAGCGCGTTGTGTTGAAAAAAGACAAGCACCGACAGCTGTCGGGAAAATAAATTGAGTGACAAATAAACCAACATTAAACAGCCCATAACCTAGCTTATGTACTGTTGGTAACCCTTTTGAGCCCATGTATATTCCTGCTACCTCGAGCTTTTTTTCATCGAGTAAAGATAACTATTTACTTAAAAAATCGGGCGATAAACATACATCAGCATCTAAAAATAAAATTCGTTCATATTTAGCCAATGCCGCTCCCGTATTACGGCCAAGACTGACACCGGTCGTGTCCATTTTATGAACCGTTAATTTAGGAAGGTCATCTTGAAAAGTAAGGGCGGTCTCACACGTTGAGTCGTCACTGTTTGAATCAACCACAATAACTTCGAATTTTTGGTGCGTTTGCTTAGTGAGATCACTCAATAAACGACCAATTTTTTTCTCTTCATTTAATGTGATGATGATAATACTTACTGAGCTCATAATCTTTCTCCATTTAATATTCAAACGTTATGAATTAACTTGGAGTAAGAATACAAAACCATCTCTTAATAAATAATGAGCAAGTTATTCATATTCAGTTAAGAAAGAAAAATAAAGAAATAACAGCAAGTTAGACAATGCTGTCATTTCTTCATCTGAACCGTTCTATTTTGTCATTGACTCATATTCACTCAATGCCACTTTGTACTTTATAAAAAACCAATCCGAATAAACCAACAAAGAGTAAAATGGTTATAATAAATTTCCACCAAAAATGTTTCATACTAATTCCCTTATTGTTCTATTAATCGTTATTTTTAAACGAGGTATCACATAGAAAAGAACAAATTCACTACGATTTAGATATTACCTTCTCCGCATTCACGGGAAAAATAGTGTCATAAATAAAATTATAAATATAGGCATAAAATAGATAGAAAATCACCATTCCAATATCGAGCACAAAAGCATCCCATATTGTTAGGTTTAAAAACCACGCCATAAACGGAATGGTTAAGAAAAGAAGTCCGCCCTCAAAACCTAAGCTATGAACGATTCGTACCCATGCCGTTTTTACTGCTGATCCCGTTTTCTTTACAAGGTAATTATCAAAGCCAATGTTGTAAACATAATTCCAACCTGTTGCTATTATGGAGAAAATTATGCCCATCACTCCAACATGCCCCATATTGAAACCAAGCTGACTGAGTACGCCAACAATAATAATTAGGCCAATAATCTCGAATAAAATAGCATGGCGAATACGGTCAAATCTTGTTCTCATTATGTATATCCAGAAGTAATCAAAAAAATCTATAACCTCAATTCTATACATAAAAACAGTTATAAAAAGTTAGTATCCATCTAAATTTCAGATACATCAGTGAAATCCATCATCTCATTTTATAAACCTAATATTACGTTTTTAGCTGTAGCACATATTTATCGCAAGGATTACTGTTAGTAACACGTTTGGTAATTGTTAACTCAAGGAGAAAGAAATGAAAGTTATCGTTCAATATACTGAAACTGGAATATATAAAGATCATGCTTGGGAAGCATCAAGCCTACGTATTAAAGGTCAGCTTCATGCAGTAACACCGTCTTATGCCGCTCAACTTATCGAACAAAGAAAAGCTCAACTACATACCGATCAAAATGACAGCATTGTTATTGTTAATTAGTACAATAAAGACATTGGCTTACTGATTCTTCACTGAATCAATAAGCCACGGTCTTTTCAAAACCAAGCATAAAGACAAATAATATCGATTATTTTAGCTCTAATAAATCCCATTTTGTGCCATAAAGATCTTGAAAAACAACAACGGTACCATAGACTTCTTTACGTGGTTCTTCATTAAATACGACGCCTTTTTTCTTCATCTCTTCGTAATCACGCCAAAAGTCATTCGTGTGTAAGAATAAGAATACACGACCACCTGTTTGGTTACCGACCGATTTCTGTTGCTCTTCATTACTCGCTTGCGCTAATAATAAATTCGTTCCATTGCCATTAGGCGGGCTAATTAATACCCAACGTTTTCCATCGCCTAGATCAGTGTCTTCAATTAATTCAAAATTTAATTTATGGGTATAAAATTCAATCGCATCATCGTAGTTTTCAACAACGAGTGCAACACTGCCTATTTTTTGTTGGATTGGTTTTTTCATTATTCTCTCTTTTAAACATAGTATGGTTAACCGATCAAATTATCATATGGATAATGTTCTGATTTGGTTGGTAGATAAATCGTAAATACAGTCCCTTCACCAAGTTGAGATCGTACTTTAATCTCCCCTCCCGTTTGGCTTAATAAACTTTGAGAAACAGATAATCCAAGCCCAGTGCCATCACGCTTAGTCGTATAAAAAGGATCGAAAATTCGTCCCAATTGTTCATGGCTCATACCAGTACCAAAATCTTCAACTTCAATTATCGCCCCCAAGTTTATCTCTTCTTCTTGCCACGTTCTGCTTCGGATAATGAGTTTACCTTTTGCGTTCATTGCATGAATACCGTTCATCTGTAAGTTGACTAATACTTGCAATAAGTGATGTCGGTTTACTTCAACTCTTGGGGGTTGTTCAAAATCAAATTCAACGTCGATATCCCGCTTATGTGCACCAGTTCGTACTAAAGTGACGCTTTCTTCAATAATAGGATTAATGTATTGCCAAGTAACCTCATCTTGAATCCCTCCCTGACGGCTATATTGAAGTAGACTTCGAGTAATATTACGAATGCGATCAATTTGTTCCATGATGGCATCTAACTCTTCCGATATAACGCTTGCATTATCACCGAGCTCATACTTGATCAGCTCTGCATTTCCTAATATCACAGCCGTTGGGTTATTAATCTCATGGGCAATGCCCGCGGTTAACTCCCCTAATGAGGCCAGTTTTTCACTCATGATCAATTTATCTTGAGCTTGCTTTAATAGCTTGATGTATTGCTCAAGCTCAATGGTTTTTTCATGCAAACTGGCGGTTCTTGATTCAACCTTTGATTCAAGCTCTTTTGATGCTCGCTGAATTTGGCTGTTTCGTAATTGCAATTGATCGAGCATATTATCAAATTGCTGCGCCAAACTGGCCAATTCATGCCCATTATCAAGACCAAGATCGCCTATTCGGTCATTCTTTCCAAGTTGAACGGATTTTACTACATAGTGAATTCTTTCAATTGGTTGGAAAAGATCTCTCGCCCCACGATGAACAAAAATAGTCGATAATAAGAGTGTGATAAGAATCGTGATGCCCGCTTGCAACAGGTTATAGATGTATTGTTTTAATAATGGCCATTCTAGATACCCGGTATACAGCATCCCAACAACATCCCCATTAAGATCAGTGATGGGTTTGTATGCCGAAATATACCAATCATTATAGACGTACGCTCTATTGACCCAACGTTCACCGTTTTCAATGACTTGATGTTTTACCTCTGGTGAGACTTCAGTACCAATCGCGCGTTCTTGTCCTGATATATCATCCGTAAACACATTCGTACTGATCCTCAAATCATCTAAAAATAAGGTCACCGTACCAACTTGCTCTGTGGCTCCCTTACCTTCTGGATAAATAAGATCTCTAATTCTATCAACCAAGGATGTGCTGTTATTCAGGATAATCCCACTGTCTATTATCCACTCTAAGCTGCCATGCTCATTGAAAATAGGGATCAGTGTTCGACTGATCAGCCCTCTCGTTTCAATAATGTTGTTATCTTTGTTTCTAATACTGACACGCTTAGGCAGATCTTCATCAATTTCAACTAAAGCGGTCTCATCCATCACTTGGAAAAACGTTCGAGATCGACCAAGGTACATTTGCCTTGCTAATGTCTCAGGTAACTTTTTTGCGTAATTGGCAGGATGTAATGAAATAAAGTCAGCATGATATTTAGCTGCCTGATTACTTGACCAGCGCTGTATATAATCTTGTCCATTTTTCAATTTAATTTGAAAGGCATAAGAATCAACAAAACCACCTAACTCTGCACTTTGTTCTCTCTGCAAAAGTTCAATACTGTTATTCGCAACAGAGAGTTTACTGCCTATATCATTTAAGGCATTCTGCCATGTGTAATGAATTGACCAAAAGGCCGTAATGATAATAAGAGCAAGCATTGTCAAAAATAACGGCACAGAGTTAAGCCACAATAAACGATAGCGCACCATGGTTTTTATACGACGCTTCCAAAGTGATGGCGATAACATCATGCGCTCTCTTCACTCCATTCTTTAAACTTACGCTCTAACGTTTTACGAGCAACCCCGAGTTGCCTTGCCGCCGCTGACTTATTCCCTTCATGCATATCTACAACCGTAATAATGTGTGTTTTTTCTACTTCTTTTAATGTCCATTGTTCAGGATAGTTATCTAACAATGGCATGCACTTACACTCATTTTGACTGTTCGGTTCCATGTTATTCGGTTGTGATACCGTAGATTGATTAGCTAAAGCCATATTTTGATGTAAAGGTTTATCACCTTGTAATCCTGACCAATGTTCTACCGGTGGTTTACCTAATAAAATACAACGTTCAATCATATTTTTAAGCTCGCGAATATTGCCTGGCCAATCATAATTTGCCATAGCGGCGATATCTTCATGCGCCCAATGAATCGGTTTCATTCCCATTTCTTTCGCTATCATTTGTGAGAAATGCTCTGTTAAACAAGCAAGATCCGATTTACGCTCTCGTAAAGCAGGCAAAGATACCGTCAACACATTTAAACGATAAAAAAGATCCTTTCTAAAATTCCCTTTCTCAACTTCTTCGATTAAATTACGATTTGTTGCTGCTACAATTCTTACATCAACAAGAATCTCTTTCTCTGAACCAACGGGTCGAATGGCTTTCTGTTCGAGTGCTCGTAATAACGAAGACTGCATTCCGATTGGCATTTCACCTATTTCATCAAGAAATAAAGTGCCTCCATTCGCCACACGAAACAACCCTTCTCGTCCTTTTTTTGCTCCAGTAAACGCCCCTGAAGTATGTCCAAACAACTCACTTTCTAAAAGATCGGGAGCAATGGCACCGCAGTTTAGCGGAACAAAAGGTCCTGTACGGTGACTCAATTGATGCAAACCACGAGCAACCAGTTCTTTACCAGTGCCTGATTCACCTTCAATTAATACGGCGGCGTTAGAAGGCGCAAGTTGGGCAATTAACTGTTTAAGCTGTAGGGTTTTATCCGCGTTGCCGATAATGTCGATTGGATTGTGTTTTTCAACTTCACGTTTTAACGCAAAGTTTGTACGTTCAACTAAGCGGCGATCCATACAACGCTTCACCGCTCGTAGCATATTCTCTAAATTAAAAGGCTTTAAAATAAAATCAGACGCCCCTAAACGAAGCGCTTGAATCGCGGTATCTAACTCGGCATAACCCGTCATAAAAATAACATCATAATGACGTGAATCACTCGCAATGCTCTCTTGCCATTCAAGCCCAGTTTGACCCGGTAGGTTAATATCTAAAATAATCAGATCAAGATGGTGAGATTGACGGATCTCTTCTGCTTCTTCAATTGTTCCTGCCGTGTGAACCTGACCAAATTGTTTGCTTAATGCTTTTCTAAGTATGGTTTGCATACCTATTTCATCATCAACAACAAGAACGGAGAATGCATGCCAATCTGATTTTGCTACCATAATATTTCCTAAGTGGGCTAAATTTCCCCGAGAAGTGGGTCAAAATGTCCTATTCATTCTAACGTTAAATTTGCATTTTGTATCCTTTCTATTGAGACATTTTGTCCTAGTCACATTTTTTGTAAGGTTTTTATGCAAGAATAAGTGCGAACCTGTTAATTATCATTAAGTTATCTATATAAGCATCAATATTAACGTTGGCATAGGGATTGCTTTATTGCCAATAAGTCTATTCACTCATTGCATTTGCAGTGATATTTAACTTCATAACATGGATATAACATGAACAATAAAATCAGCACGTTTTCAGCAATGGCCGTTGTAGCTCTGAGTTCTTTTACTGCAACAAATGTGTACGCAGAAGATGCAAACGTTATACGTCTTGCGACAACAACAAGTACTTACCATTCAGGGTTATTAGATTACATCTTGCCTGTATTTAAGAAAGATTCAGGCTATGAAGTTCAAGTACTGGCTGCTGGCACAGGCAAAGCATTGAAAATGGGCGAAAACGGTGACGTTGATTTGGTAATGACCCACGCACCAAAAGCCGAAGCTGATTTTGTTGAAAAAGGATATGGCATTGAACCAAAATCATTAATGTATAACGATTTTGTTTTAGTGGGCCCTAAAAACGATCCTGCGCATATCTATGGCATGAAAGACGTAACCGCTGCTTTTGCAAAAATGGCCGAAGCTGATGCGACGTTTGTTTCTCGCGGTGATGACTCAGGCACCAACAAAAAAGAAATTATTCTTTGGAACCAAGCCAATATCGAACCTAACTTCGGTGGTTATAAAGCCGTTGGTCAAGGCATGGGCCCAACATTAAACATGACTTCAGAATTACAAGCTTACACACTTACAGACCGTGGTACGTGGTTGGCTTACCAAAACAAACTTGATCTAGAAATCATGGTTGAAGGCGATAAGCGTCTATTTAACCCATACCAAGTTATTTTGATTAACCCTGAGCGTTACAACAACTTAAACACAAAAGGTGCACGAGCATTTAGTGATTGGTTAGTCAGCGATAAAGGCCAAGCGTTAATTAATAGTTTTGAACTAAGTGGACAGAAATTGTTTACTGCGGACGCTAAATAATCCATGACTATATTAGCCACCTCACACGAAGCGATTCAATTATTGTTTAGCGGTGATACAGCATTATGGAGCATTGTCGGTGTTTCTTTCTCTGTCTCATTGTTTGCGATGGCGGTTGTATTACTCCCCGCATTATTGTTGGCGTTTGCGCTTGCTTATGGGTCGTTTCCTGGACGGTGGCTACTGCTTTCTCTTATTAATACCTTACAATCTGTACCAACAGTCGTGATCGGTCTATTATTGTACATGGTGCTTTCTCGTGCGGGTCCTCTCGGGGATTGGCAACTGCTCTTTACCCAAGAAGCGATGATCATTGGTCAAATGTTTATTTGTTTTCCTATCATGGTTGCCATGATGCACGGTGCATTTCAACACAGTGATCGACGTGTATGGGAAACCGCGTTTACTCTCGGCGCTTCTCTTCCTCGCGCCTTTGGCAGCTTAATTTGGGAGACTCGATTCCCTATTCTTGCGGCTGTAATTGCTGGTTTCTCACGTATTATTACCGAAGTCGGCTGCTCTATGATGGTCGGTGGCAATATCTTCAACGCGACGCGTAATATTCCAACCGCAATCGCAATGGAAAGCCAAAAAGGGGCATTTGCTCAAGGGGTTGCTCTTGGTATGGTGTTATTGATTTTGGCTCTGGTTTTGAACTTTTTCCTTTCTTTCACTCGTGGTAAAGGGTACTTACGTACTTAGTAGGCATAGCATGACAATAAGAATTACTGCCGACAATCTATCAATGCGATTTAATGACCGTGTGCTTTTTCACATTCCTCATTTATCGTTAGGTCCTAAAGATTCGGTCTATTTACGTGGTGCCAATGGCGTTGGTAAAACGACTCTACTTAAGATCTTATCCGGTTTACAAACTGCGACGACGGGAAAACTTAATCTTAACCAACCACATTGGACCGCACGACTATTTGGCCGCTCAGGTAATAATCAAATCGTTTATTTGCATCAAAATCCCTTTCTATTTGATGGGACGGTGTACGACAATGTGATTTATGGCATGAAATACACAACCATGAATCGACTAGAAAAACGTCACATGGTGATTAATGCGTTACGCATGGTTGGGCTAGAAACGTTAGCGGACGAACACATTTCAGTATTGTCTGGTGGTGAAAAGCAACGGGTTGCGATGGCACGAGCTTGGGTGCTTACCCCCTCTATTTTATTAATGGATGAGCCAAGTGCCAGTGTTGATCAAGAATCGATTAAATTATTAGTCATTATGGCAAAAGATCTGCTCGAACGAGGTTCTAGTATTGTTGTAACAAGCCATCAAACCAATGCGTTAACTGAAATTTGTCATCGCCAATGGACTATTTCAGACGCAAAGCTGATAGAATCGACCCCATTGAAAGTGATTGTTAGCAAGGATAATTATGCTCCAGCCAAAGCAAACTAATTGGGTAATTTTAGCCGGTGGACAAGCTCGCCGTATGGGTGGTCAAGATAAAGGGTTTGTCACCTTTCAAAATAAACCATTAATTGAACATGCTTTAGAGACTCTTCGTTCTCAAACCGATCACATCGCGATTAATGCAAACCGTAGTATCGACAACTACTCACGTTACGCCGTCACCTTTAAGGATGAATTTACCGATTATCCAGGCCCTCTTGCGGGTATGCACGCAGGATTAGTCAATATGGCCTCTGATTGGGTTGGTTTTATTCCTTGCGATTCTCCTAATCTACCCAATAATCTTGTTTCATTATTATGTAATGCCGTAAAAGATGACACAGACATTGTCGTCGCTCACGATGGCGAATACATGCAACCTGTCGTCACGTTAATGCACAAACGAATTATTCCTAAAATTGATGCCTTTTTAGCTCGTGGCGATCGAAAAATCATCCTACTCTATAAAGAGTGTAATACTGTTTTTGCTGATTTCTCAGATTACCCAAATGCCTTTATCAATTTGAATAGCCCTCAAGAACTTGAACAATTTGGAACTTTATTATGAGCTTAACGACTGCGTCTATCCCATTATTGGGTTTTGCTGCTTATAGCGGTACAGGTAAAACCACCTTATTAGAAAAGTTATTACCAAAACTGAATGAAATGGGACTAAAAGTCGCAGTCATCAAACATGCTCATCATAATTTTGATATTGACCAAGAAGGCAAAGACAGCTACCGATTGCGTAAAGCAGGTGCAAGCCAAATGCTGATCAGTTCTCGCTTTCGTCATGCCTTAATTACTGAAACACCTGATGAAGAAACAAGCTGTCAGCAACTCATAAATAAACTAGATCAAACCCAACTTGATTTGATCTTAATCGAAGGTTTTAAACAACTTCCATACACTAAGATTGAATTGCATCGTGATGATGTCGGTAAGCCATGGATTTTTCCTGAAGACAACAACATCATTGCGATCGCGGCAGACTCTAAAGCAGAGTCAGAACTCCCTCAAATGAACATCAATGATACTGATGCTATTACTGCATTCATTGTTGAATATGTGAAACAACATCAACATAAACAACAAAGTGACTTATCAGCAAATTGTGATGAATTATCACCTGCGTTTTTATCCGTTAGTCAAGGCAGAGCTAAGATTCTAAAGGCCATCAAACCATTAAAATCAAACGAAAACGTGTGTTTAACATCATCAATTAATGCATTAATTGCACAAGATATCCTGTCACCAATTAACGTACCACAACATAAAAATTCAGCGATGGATGGTTATGTTATTTGTGGTGATGATTTAGAACGTAATAGCTATACTGTCGTTGCCGAGATAATGGCAGGACACAGTTACAATCATCCTCTTCAACATGGTGAAGCGGCAAAAATAATGACCGGCGCACCCGTTCCACAAAATGGCAATGCGGTGATCATGCGCGAACAAGCAACCCAAGAAGGAAATCAAGTACGTTTTGATACTGGAAAGTCAGGTATTCGCAAAGGTCAAAACGTTCGTCTTGCCGGTGAAGATCTCGCTATCAACCAAGTTTGTGTCGCAAAAGGCACTCGCATTACCGCACCAGAAGTAGGTATGTTGGCCTCTCTTGGAATAGCCTCAGTTTCTGTTGTTACAAAAACTAAAGTCGCAATTTTCTCTACTGGTGATGAAGTTCAAGCGCCAGGAGAAGCTCAAAAAGCGAACTCTATTTATGATTCAAACCGTTTCACACTTACAGCCCTATTACAAAAACTAGGTTGTGAAGTGATTGATTTTGGTATTATTGAAGATAATGAAGCCGCTTTGGAGTCCACGCTTTCTCAAGCATCGCAGCAAGCGGATATGATTTTATCCTCAGGCGGTGTCTCTGTAGGAGATGCCGACTACATTAAAACCATTTTAGATAAGCTGGGTGACATTAATTTCTGGCGTATTAATATGCGTCCGGGGCGACCTCTTGCATTTGGTCACATTTGTGATACCCCTTTCTTTGGTTTACCGGGTAACCCTGTTGCCGTAATGGTCGCGTTCTTACAGTTTGTGGAACCTGCATTGCGTAAACTACAAGGTGAAGATAATTGGCAGCCAGAAACCTATACCGCCATTGCAAAAGAGTTCATTCGATCTCGCACAGGTCGTACAGAATACAGCCGTGGTGTTTATTCTATTAACCAAAATGGTCAAATGGAAGTAGTGACAACTGGCAAACAAGGTTCGGGGATTTTACGCTCTATGAGTGAAGCCAATTGCTTAATTGAAGTGCAGCCTGAAGTCGAATCTGTCAATATTGGTCAGAAAGTAACGGTTATACCTCTGCTCTCGCGAATCTAATTGATGCACTTAAAGCGCAGCTAAGTGCAAATTATCATTAGTACAACGTCAAACTGATAGCATATTTTTGTTAATGCCGAATAGTCCTATTCGGTTTTTACTTACACCTAATTTTGTGGTGATAATAAAGGCGTTACTTCAATTTTATATAAAATGTATAAAAGTCTGTGGTATTTAAGTTTATTCACCACTAAAAAAGAAATTCATAGAATGACATTTTAAGCATTGTTATGCCGTCACCAAAGGAGGGTTTAATATGAAAATTAAAAAACACCTAGTATAAATCCTATTTCAGACTCATTAGCTCACTCCTCATTGCAATGAGTCACAGCCTCATGCAACGTCTTCCCTTTTTTAATTCGAGCAATCAAAATAGACAATGGTATCTCAAAAGTTAGGCTGATTTTTTTCAATCCCCTAACATCCTTATAGACATACTCGGACCACTTTTTATTTTCTCCACCATACCTCAATGGCATTGCCGCAGAATTACTTCGTTTTTGATTAAAGAAAATATTAGGCATACAACCATTCCTCTGCCTCATTAAACATTTGTTCAACTATGATATTCGCTGCTTTTTTATCGTCTTTTGGTGCGTAAATCTCAAGGTGGTTATTCGCCCCTTTTCTAATTCTAATACGTGCATTAGGATAAGATTCCCACACACGGCGTTCCATTTCTTGTTGAATAAGCGTCAATCCATCTTTTGGAAGTTGAGCCGCTGTTATTATCATTTCAATACGCATAATTTTTTACTCGACACTGTATGAATATACAGTTAATTCTATTTGTTAAAATGAAAAAAGTAAAGACTATAAATTTCAAAAATGAGTCCCCCATAGATTATTTACCCTCCGACTAATTATCAGTCCCCTACACACATTTAACGGCCATTCATAGCTCGAAAAGTAAACTTTCTTAGATAAGAATTAAGAGTAAATCCTTTAATTTAAAGTAATAAGAATAAGATGAATAACTAAAATTAAGCATAGTAGTGAGCAGACCCTAGAAAATAAATTTGCGATATTAATGTTTAACATCATGACATTGATTCGTTGAGAGATAGCAAAATCTTCCCCTCCCCAACTTCGTGATTTTAAATCAAAGCATAAGCTCAAAAATAATAAATGACTGGCAGTTACGATACGAGCATGAAAGAAATCCTCAGCCATTAAAGCGACAGATAATGAAGCAATATGCACTAACAAAATAGTTAACTTAGGAAGTATATGGCGATATTCATTCAAAAGAACCTGAGCAAGCCAAGCAAAATAAATGCCTTTAAGTTGCCAAGGTACCGCTAAACCAAAGATTAACAACTTACCATCACCTAGAAGCTCAGTTTGATTACCGTTGATTATCCAAATAGTAATAGCAACAGACAGACACAATGAGCTTGGTAATGAAAGAAAGGCTTTCTTTTTAATTTGAACGGCAATAAAACCGCCCGCTTGAATGATAAAGAATACGACAAACAATGTATCTATCGCTCCCTTATAGATAAAGTCAGTCAGTGCCAATATGCAAATAAAATTAAAGCCAGACTCTAGTATTAATATACGTTTTATTTCTTGGTGGTTTTCAACCCTTTTAATAAGTGGTGAAAACAAAACCGGTAAAACTAAAGTAATTAGTACGGCCATCGTTATAGAAGAAAGAGCTAGTTGATAAAACCCCCTCGCATAAATAAAACACAACGATAAAAATAATCCACTGGTAAGTAGGTGTCTACGAGAAGTTTGATCCATCACTTACGACTCCGTCTTCTCTATGCATGCAGTAAGTCGTTCATTACATAGAATTGCAGTTTCAATAGTACGCTCTAGTGTCGCTGGTACACGCCAAGTTTGTTCTGTATCGACAATATATTCACCGGTGAAAAATAAATTATCAAATTCATCAGAACGAATGGCCATTTTATTTTTATACGTTGGATGAGCAAGAGAATGTTGAATAACCCAACAAGACATCATCCCATTTTCATCAAAAAACATATTACCTTTATGCCAATCAGCATAATCTAAATGCTCAGCATCAAGTAAAGACACTATTCTGGCCCCAGGTCCGATATGAAATGAAACAAATCCTGATCCATCAAGAAGTTGTGTATTACCCATTAACTGAGTCAACAGTTCAATTAAAGTTTCTGTTTTCGAACAAAGAAATAATGGTTTATCATAAACACAGCCATGGGCTGTATCCATATTTGTTGCCGTAATAGAAAGACAAACTAGTTGGTTTTTATTATTTTCACATTCTGGATAAGTGATGCAATAACTAAGACCCCAAGGCGAATCAAGAACAATGCCCACCGTTTTATCATTAAGAGCTTGAGGTAGCTTATCAAAATGCAGTTGAAAACCATGGCTAAACACACGGTGTAGATCTAAATTTTCACTACCTTGATTTGAAATCTTTTGTTGAATAATATGTGCAGGTATCGCCAATACAAAATAGTCGGCTTTTAGCTCTTGGCCATTAATGAGCCAAATACTCGCCTGATTAACAATATCTTTATGACCAATAATATGAGCAACGTCATTATTAAAATGGAATGTGACACCTGATGCCTTAAGGTACTCATACCATGGTTCAATCACACTTTGTGATATAGGGAGACTAAAACCCAAACTATAACCATCAGGAGAATCAGGATGTAATTGCCCTTCTTTATTTCTCAATAAATCAAGTACTGAAATAGCAGAGGTATCATCCGTTGCACCAATCCACGCAGTCAACATCGGTCGTAAAAAATTAGCTAATTTTGGCCTTTCCTTGTATTGAAAATATTCACTAATAGGTATGTGAGTATATGAATCATCTATTTTTGTTAATAACGCTTGTTTCTTGAACCAATAAATATCAATCAGTGGTACTTTTGAATAAATCATAGAATAAGCAGATTTTGCATCATCAACCAGCTTTTCAATAATTGAAAAATAACTACGCTGAAATTGCATCGTTTTATTTTTTGTTCCCCAATGAAATTGTACTTTTTTTTGAGAGTGTATGTAATCTAAGCATGTCCCCGTTTTTGTTGGGATCTCTTTAAGAAGAGATAATAAATTTTTATTTTTAGCAAATATTTGTCTGTGCGTAAGTTCATGTACTTTTCCATCAATAATATGCCCAATACACTTACCTCCAGCAAAAGATGCTTTTTCATAAACGGAAACTCGATAACCTTGTTTAATACATTGATGCGCAATAGTAAGACCAGATATACCAGCTCCAATAACGGTAATATGAGGCTGATACAGTGCTTTCTCTTTGTTAAAATTTATCATGTTTATTACTTCCAATAAAATAAGCCAGAAATGGCAGCTATAACAAATACGAATCATATAACTCAGACCAATAATTCTTGATTAAATTAAGATTTTATAAATGCAACTCATAGACTATATATCAAGTAATTTACAAAATATAGAATAACATACCAATTAATAGATTAATCAATAACCGTATTTATCTATAATTTAGTGGTAATTAACCTTATTATCCAACACTCAATTCTTTATTAACTAAACCATCAACAAAAAATACTCAGAACATAGGGTTAACGTTCAATTAAAGCAACTTATCATTATTAAATAAAACCACGTTAAGTTAAATCTTTATATTTTATATATATAACTAAAAACACACACAAATAGATTTAGTTTTCTATAAATCGACTCACTATAATCAATGATTACCTCCTATTTACATTACACTCTCTTTTTATTTCACTTAATACCAAACTTGAATTATCTTTATTCTATGAAGTAATT